>NZ_JBHZPF010000043.1:0-46569 GCF_042787975.1 Peribacillus sp. YIM B13482 | reverse complement strand
AAGCGAGCATCTGGAGGGGAAATCAACCACAACTCACTACCTGGTAAATAGCAACAAAGTATGTGAAAACAGCCTTTTAAAAACACTTTATTTCGCAGTGATTTTTTGAAGAAATTTCATTTTGTAAGGATGTATTGAACAAAAGCGCGGCATTATATGGTAAATGATTCTGGGTAAAGGAGACTTACTGGACAATTCTCCAATAATAAACTATTAGATATGGTATTTGAAAGTACATATTATGGAATTGTAATTGTCGATAAATTCGATATATTAGCAATGAATATTGTGAATTTTTAAATGTTGTACGCGGCACAGTGATTGGTGAACATGTAAAGTATTACCTCAAAACTTAGCACAGAATTTAAACGGGCGGTAGGAAGAAGAAACGAAATAACATGTTAAGTTTTTTTACTTTATTTTTCAGATAAAGGCAAGCCTATAGACTGGCTTGCCTTCTTTAATGATCTCCAGCTTCTTTAGTTTTTTATGATATGAAAAAACATTTATTTGATTCGAAATCTGTGGCATTTTTATCCTGCTCTATACCGATTTTGGCAGAAAATAAATTTCAAGTTCATCTTATATTTTATATGAAATCCCTGACAATGTTTGTCATAATAAGAAAGTAGGAAGGGGGAACATCATGCTTCGATTATACGGGGCTTTAATCGGCCTTAGTTTGATATGGGGTTTATCGTTTGTTTTTATGAAGTGGCTGCTCCCGCCAGCGGGCATTTGGGGAATTGTTTTTCTCCGCTGTTTGGCAGGTGCTGTAATGCTGCTTCCCATTTTATGGTTGAAGCGCAGGGATATCAACTGGAAATTGCCGTGGAAAGCACTGGTCGTTGTCGGAATCTTCAATTGTGGATTAGCATGGGGATTAATAGCTTTAAGTGAAACAGAGATTAACAGCAGCACGGCATCGATTCTTAATGCAACCACTCCGATCTGGACGGGTATCATCGGATTTATCATTTTTTCATATGTTTTAACCGCCCGACAATGGGTGGGCATTCTTATCGGTTTTTTCGGAATTCTAGTATTGATGGATTTTCAAGTCGGTCAGCTTTTCGGCAAGGAATTCATTGGGGTTGGGACAATGCTGCTAGCGTCCACCTGTTATGGTTTTGCCGGCCAATTTACGAAAAGATTTCTTTCCAATACCAGCATATTGGTCATTACGACGTTTACGCTGCTCACGGGTGCCGTTATCGGTTTGATCGGGATGCTGATAACTGAGCCGATTAAGCCAGTGATGTTGTTGGAACCGCTAACGGTTTTATCCATAGTCGGTCTTGGGTGCTTTGGCTCTGGGCTAGGACAGCTGATCTATTTCTACATCAATAAAAATGGCAGCCCAGAGTTAGCCGCAACGGTCACATATCTTATTCCTGCAACCGCTATGGTTTGGGGCTATGTCCTGCTGGGAGAAGCGATTAATCCTAATGTAATTATTGGCCTGCTGATTATTTTCGCAGGAGTTTATCTTTCATCTAAGAAGTCAAAAGTAAATGATGGTACAAACTCTTCATCCGGAAAACATGGGGAATTGCGTCACGTAAAATAAAAAAACAAAACGAAATAGCCCTCACATAAAGGATTTGTTTTTTCCTGGGGGCTTTCGTATTTAACTCTAATTCAATTTTGCCAAAGAAGTGATGGATCGTCTTTGCCGCGACTTATAGCTATAGCAGTAACCCATATTTAAAAATGGCATTTGCTTTAGAATGGATATTATAGAAATGAAAATGGACAAGGGTGTTTTTTTGTCTTAAATTATTTTGAAGCTGAGATATATTAATTTGAGGTAATGTTGTTGACAACAAATGTTATTCATGATAAATTATCTTTAAATAAAGATATATCAATTCGAGATAATAAACCTCCTTTAATGAATAGGCCACTCTTATTGAAGGAAAAATGTAGGGGATTAAGGAAAAAGCTGAACATCCAAAAGTTGAATTGTTTTAATGGGAGGAATAAAATATGAACGGATTAAAAGGAATACACCACGTAACGGCCATAACAAGCAGTGCAGAAAAGAATTATGAATTTTTCACAAATATATTAGGCATGCGTTTAGTCAAGAAAACAGTTAACCAAGATGATATCCAAACGTATCACCTCTTTTTTGCTGACGATGTAGGCGGTCCAGGTACTGACATGACTTTCTTCGACTTTCCTGGTATTCCAAAAGGAGTGCATGGGACTAATGAGATTTCAAAAACATCCTTCCGTGTACCGAATGATGCAGCATTAGATTATTGGGTTAAGCGCTTCGATCGATTAGAAGTGGGGAATAAAGGAATCCAAGAACAATTTGGTAAAAAAATCATTTCTTTTGTTGATTTTGATGATCAGCAATATCAATTGATCTCAGATGAAAACAATGAAGGGATAGCAGCTGGAATCCCTTGGCAAAAAGGACCGATTCCCCTGGAGTATGCAATAACAGGATTAGGACCAATTTTCATTCGCATCGCCAACTTCGAATACTTTAAAGAAATGATGGAAAAAGTCCTATTATTCAAAGAAATAGACACTGAAGGATCATTTCATTTATTCGAAGTAGGGGAAGGTGGGAATGGTGCACAAGTAATTGTCGAACATAATTCGATCCTTCCTCAGGCACGGCAGGGTTTTGGGACTGTTCACCATACAGCCTTCCGTGTAGAAGACCGTTCCGTTCTGGAAGAATGGATCAAAAGAATGGAAAGCTTTCAATTTCATACGTCTGGTTATGTTGATCGTCACTTTTTTGAGTCGCTTTACGTGCGAGTGGCGCCGCAAATTTTATTCGAGTTTGCCACGGATGGTCCTGGATTTATGGGGGATGAGCCATATGAAACGCTTGGGGAAAAGTTATCTTTACCACCGTTCTTAGAACCGAAAAGGGATCAAATCGAAAAGTTGGTCCGTCCCATTGATACAGTAAGAAGCACCAAGGAATTCATTAAAGAATAAATGATAGCCTTTTGCGAATTATATATTGGTTTATGCCCATACTAAATCAGGTAGAAATAAAAAATGGAATAATCATTTGAAATATAAAAATGCTCTGGAGGAATTACTCATGACAAAAGATTTTTACACGGCCATTAAAGAGAGACGTTCATATTATGGAATCAATAAAGATATCCAAGTATCGGATGAGAAAATTAAAGAAATTGTTGAATTTGCCGTAAAACACACTCCATCGGCTTTTAATTCCCAATCTTCCCGACTTGTTGTTTTGACAGGCTCAGCACATGATAAATTATGGGATATTACGACGCAAGCGTTAAGGAAAGCTGTTGGAGAGGGAGATTTCTCTGGCACTCAACAAAAAATGGATTCCTTTAAAGCGGGATATGGGTCAGTTTTATTCTTTGAAGATGAATCTGTTGTGAAATCACTTCAAGAACAATTTGCAACTTATGCCGATAACTTCCCTATCTGGTCACAACAAACATCAGGGATGCATCAATTAGTTATTTGGACTGCACTTGAAGCAGAAGGGTTGGGAGCAACTTTACAGCATTATAATCCTCTAATTGATGATGAAGTGAAAAAAGAATGGGATGTCCCAAGTAATTGGAAATTGATTGCGCAAATGCCATTTGGAAATCCAGCAGCTCAACCGGGTGATAAAGAGTTCAAACCACTTGAGGATCGTATAAAATTTTATAAATAAAGTGGACTGATAAGAGAAACATTGTTGAGAGCCAATTCTAATTGGCTCTCTTTTGTTTGTGCTCATTTGCCCATGTTTTCAGTATTACAATAGCAAAAAATATTTCCACTAATTTTTGCTATATAGTGGCTATACATTATGTAAAAGTTCTATAAGTAATAATTTTGCTTGTTATTCAATTCTTTAAAAATGAGAGCTATTCCTTGGTCAAGTTTTTGTATATTTGTATTGGACACGTTTATCTTTACTATTTTTTCCTGGTGAAAATCATCTATATAATTTTGACCTATCGTCTCTACCAGTACTTGTTGATTTTGTAAGTTTTTGATGAGGTGAGCACTATTTAAACGATTAGGCAGTACGATATGAGCGTTCATACATATGGATGATGGGCGATAAAAGCCTTGAGCAGAGTGCTTTTCTAGAGCATCATATAGCAATTTTGCACGCCCTAGATAGGACAGACGTACTTTGTTTCTATGGCGTTCAAACATACCGCTCTTTATATAGATTTCCAAGGCTGCTTGTGAAATCATTGAACTATCAATATCCGCTGTTCTTTTATAAAGTTGAAAGTTGACCGCTAATGGTTTAGGCAATACGGCAACACCTATGCGCAATCCTGGAAACATTATTTTAGAGAAGCTTTTTAAATAAATGACCATGTGATGAGTATCCCCGGAAAAAATGGGGTCTACCTTCATATTCTCTTCGAAATCTGCTAAATAATCATCTTCTACAATATAGACACCATACTTTACAGCAAGTTTTAGTATCTCTTCTCGATCCTTTTTAGAATAAGAAGTCCCTAACGGATTATGGAAACGGGGCATCGTATAAAAGAATTTAATTTTCTGACTGCTAAAAATCCGCTCTAATTCCCCAAAGTCAATACCTGCTGCTGTTCGTTGGATTCCTAGCACGGAAATCTTGTACGCTTTCAATTGATCCACAAATAGATGATAACTAGGCTGTTCAACAAGTATATGGGTACGTTCATTAGGAAATGGGATGAACGTTAATAAGGAAAGTGCTTGTTGCACGCCAGAAGTAATGAAAATCTGTTCTTCTTTTGCGAAAACCTGATACTGCTCTAATTGTTTTTGTATCACTTTAATTAAAGAGGGTAGTCCTTTTGGGGTGCCATAGATAAACAATTCTTGCTGATAGGTATCGATGGCTTTGTTGATACAATGTTGAAAGTCATGATACGGAAATTGATGCCAAGAGGGAGCGGAGGTAACAAAGTCGATTTCCGCGGTTGGTTCACTTTTACCATCAAATTCTTTTTGAACGACATAATATCCACTTTTAGGAACCGCGTAGATTAAATGCCTCTTTTCCAATTCTTGCAGGGCTTTCAATACTGTACTTTTACTACATTGGTGTTGTTCGCTTAATCGACGAATCGATGGGAGTTTAAAGCCCGCTTTGAGCTGTCCATTTTGGATCAGAGATTCAAATTCATTAAACAAAGCTTCGTATTTTAACATGGATTCCTCCTAAAAACTGTACCGTTACAGATGCTTCTTATTTGTATTGTATCGTAGTGAAGCTTTTAATACGATATTAACAACCGGCCGGGTGTTAAAAAGGAGGATTGACTCAATATGCCAGAACAAAAAAAAGCCTATTTTGCGGCGATACTATATGCTTTTATTATTGGATTTTCATTTATTTTTACAAAAATATCATTAATGGAAGCGAGTCCGCTAGATATATTGGCACATAGATTTACGATGGCTTTTTTGATCGCGATAATATATAAGCTGTATAGGAGGACATCAGTGAAAATGAGTGCAAAGGATACTTTGAAAATTCTTCCGTTGGTGCTCCTTTATCCAATTTCATTCTTTACCTTTCAAGTGTTTGGTCTCGTATATACCTCATCTTCAGAGGCGGGTATTATCCAAGCGACCATACCAATTTTCACGTTATTATCAGCTTCATTATTTTTGAAAGAATATGCGGGTAAAAGTCAAAAATTTTTCCTTTATGTATCTGTGATGGGGGTTATCTTTATCTTTGTCATGAACGACTTGCAACTTGAGGCTCATAGTTTGAAAGGAACGATCCTGATCTTATTATCCTCGATTGCTGCCGCTCTCTATAATGTGGTAGCAAAGACATTAACAAAGCAATATTCACTATTTGCGTTAACTTATGTGATGACGTTCTTTGGTTTTGTTGCTTTTAATAGTATGGCCATCATCAACCATATAATTAATCAATCAATTAGTAGCTTTTTTTTACCCTTAACAAGTAGTTCATTTCTCATTTCAACCGTATATCTTGGTGCATTATCGTCACTGCTTACTGGTTTTTTATCAAACTATGCATTATCTATATTACCTGCCTCTAAAATGAGCGTTTTTAGTAATTTAGCGACATTGATTACGATCATAGCTGGGGTAATTTTCTTACATGAAACCATTCACTATTATCACGTTGTAGGTGCAATGATTATTCTTGTTGGTGTAATCGGCACGAACTATTTTGGTGGAAATCGGTCAAAGCATATTAGTAAAACTATTGCCGAGCCATTGATGAAAAGGGAGGTAAAGTGAATGAATAAATATGTGTTGTTACTCTTGATTAGTGGTATATGGGGATCTCAATTCTTCTTTATTGCATTAGTTATAGATGATGTTGGGGTTATTACTTTGTCAGCCATCAAAGCATGTATCGGTGGTATCTGTTTACTCTTCATTGGTTTTTTCTTATCAAAAGAAGAGCGCAGAGTAAATAGGAGTTATTATAAATGGTATATAATCATTGCGGTTTTCGAGGTTGTACTGCCATTCGCGTTTATTGCACAAGGGCAGAAAACGGTGCCTAGCAGTATCGCAGCGATGCTGATTGGAATGGTTCCTGTCTTTACCATCCTCTTTTTAATAGCATTTTTCAAAAGAAAAAGCACAAGGGGGGAGATTACAAGTATCCTATTCGGATTTGCAGGTATTGCTTTCCTATCATGGCCAACACAAGGATTCCAAGACTTTTTTAACAGTATTCAGGGTAGTATCCTATTGATATTGGCTGCCATGAGTTTTGGATTATCATTGATTATCATGGAGAAATTAAACGAGGGGTCTTCCGTTATCCATATGAGAAATGTATTACTGATTGCCAGTGCATTACTAATCCCCATGTCCCTTTTGTTTGAGCAATCTTTCAAATTGGATATAGAACGATCCCAATCCATCTACTTAGCGATTTTAGGCATATTCCATGCGGGTGTTGTTTATGCATTATTTAATAGGCTGATTCGGCAAGAAGGCGCTTTATTTACTTCATTTAGTAATTATATAGTGCCTGTCATCGGAATGATTTTAGGCTTTTACTTTTTACATGAAGCGTTGTCTATTCATCAATTGATTGGAATGGGTATAATTATGATGTCATTAGTTTTTTTAGACAAAAAATTAATGAAAAAGTTGATAAGAAAGTAGTTTTTTATATGCTCTGGTCCATAGCTTTGTACAAATAAACGCAGTACTTTTAGAATTCGTAAAAATGGCGATGCGAAAGTGGTTAAAGGGAAGCAGGTTTAATTTATCTTTGTAAGATGGAATGATTGATAGAGATAGCAAAAGAACTACAAACCTTTTTATGATAACTAGATTCTATATCGACGCTATTAAGTATTTCAATTATTGTAGAAGAAGCATCTACTGAGGTTTAAGCAGATGCTTCTTTTTACTAAAAAAGGGTAACTGATTTATTATCGTAACCAGCAATAAATGCTTATATTTTTATTTATTCTGCATTAGATAGTGAAGCTTTTTTCTCCCTCTTCATTATAATAAATCCACTCCAGGCAAACATTAAGGATGCAAGATAAAAGATGCTTCCAATCGTTAAAAAGTCGACTAAATATCCGGTTGCAATCACGGCAGCTGCAGCACCAATGGATGTCCAAACATGGTAGTTTCCAATTTCCTTACCCGCAGTTGTTTTCTTAACATACCTTGCAAGTACCGTTTTTTCAGTATTTTTTTGAACAGCCCCAAGAACCCCCATAATAATCTGCAGGAGATAGACATGCCAAATTTCATATGCGAGAGGAAAGGCAAGAAGGATAAGTGCCATCCCCCATGAATAGATAAGGAGAAATGCTTTGTCACCGGCTTTATCAGTTAATTTTCCGATTAGAGGGTAACTAAGTGCAGCAGTCAGTGAGAATATGCCATATGCCCATCCGAATTGCGAATAGCTGGTACCTACATTTTTGATTAGCAAAATATAAAAAGGGAAGATCATGCTGGCAGCCATTCCAACAGTGCCTTGGTAAAAAACGAAACGTTTATAATTCATGGATGGTACTCCTCATAGAAAAGATTCATGAAGCGGTTATCAGGATCATATTTCTTTTTTAATTGAAAGAATTCCTCAGTACGCGGATAGGCTTCAAATAATTGTGTCTTGGTTGGATACCCATAATAGGGCAAATAGTAGCTGCCATTATGGTCAAGCGTCACATTGATCATGTCGCGGATGACCCTTCCCGTATTTTCCTTACTTTCGTTATCTGTCCCTTGATTGATGAGCATTACAAGTGCGAACATATCATCTTTGGCATAGGACATGAGTGATTCATCATTATGTTCCACATAACGAATTGTAATATTTAATAAATTAAAATCTTTTTCATCTAATAAAGTTTTTCTTAGGTCATCGATATAATCAGCAAATTGATCAATCGGAATGAAGTATTCTTGCAGCACTTCAGTTTTGGAGGGATTGCTGTAATCCATAAAGGCAGAGTCCGACCGCATCACATTGTTCCTGGAAACCAAGTTACCATCAATATTGGCCGTGTAAGTCTCTTGAGTTTCCCAAAACCTTTTTTTACCCCAGTCATTATAACGCGATAGACCAAGAAAGAATTTAGGCACGGCAACGATCGTTTCCCGTTTGAGAGTATTGTAGTTTGATAGCTGTGCTTGGTCATTTGCCCTATAATAATCCGTTACATACATTTCGTCCAAATAGGAGCCAGGAGCAACAGATATTCTTGCCAGATGCATTTTGACATCATCGTTTTGAAGAACATCTCTTTTAAAATACGATGTATATTCATCATAATGGAGTGATTTAGTTTTAATTTTATAAAGTTCGTCATCGGTAAGTTGGAGTGTCACATCAAGTATCACTCCAAACAAACCGTATCCGCCAATAACCGAAGAGAAGAGCTCCGGATTTTCATCGCGGCTCACCGTCAGGATTTGTCCTTTCGCGTTAAGCAATCTAAAAGATTCCACGGTTTCTATCAAGGCATGATGACGGATATCGCGGCCATGGACATTAACGCTCAAAGAACCGCCTATGGTAAAAATGTTTTGGGATTGACTGACCTTCAGTGCAAGTCCATATGGGTTGATATATCCCTGTAGATCAGCCCAGGTTGCTCCGCTTTGGACCGTGATGCGTTTTTCTTTTACATCCAAATCAAGGATCTTATCATATTGCTTCATATCAAGCAGGATTCCTTTTGGATATAGTGTCTGTCCCCCTTGGCTATGCTGCATACCGGCAATGGAAATGGGATCATCATTTTTTGCAGCTTCCAAAACGACCTTTTTGATTGCTTCTTCACTATCTTCTGCCTTTATCGCTTTCATTTTAACTGGCATCAACCGGCTGATATCTTCTGCAATGGGGTGGTCAAGCTTGAAATGAAAGGCCTGCAGGGAAAAACCAAATAATATTGCATATAGGATGATAAAGAAAAATCGTTTCATATAACTGGCTTTCGACTCCTCGTTAAAACTGTATGACACTCAAGTGAAATAATAAAAACGTATGAACTTTATAGAATAATGGAGTTACCACACCGTTCAGTGAGATTGCTGGGATTAATATTCATTAACAGTCAGCTGTTTTATCTAATGCGGACCAGTAAATCACTTTCATTTTCTTCTTCCAGAAAACCACATCAATTTCCGTATCGTCCGGGAAAGAATGGAAGACTTCGCAATAGTATTCATGGACTTCTGTGAACCCTACTAAAAAAATATCCGATTTTGCTGAAAAGTGTTGGTAAAATGACCCTTTTGACGTGCCGCTTTTTTTCACGATTTCGTCAACTGTAACTTTATCATAACCTTTTTCGCTAAATAGCTTTAAGGATATTTTTTGAATTTTTTCACGAGTCTTTTCTGCCGTATGCTGTTTCTTTCTTGGTTCAATCATGGAAAAACCACTGAGGGATAATTGACATAATATTCCTATGTAGTTTAATATCAGACTACAGTCTAGTTAGAGAGCGGATGGTCTATTTAATCTATCGTAAATTATGAATAATCACAACGCTTTCTTCATTTCATTTGGTATATTCTGAAAGCGCTTTCTAACGTTCCAAATCATGTATGAGGGGATGTTAATCCAGTGAAATCAGGAGGTTTTTCTAAAAAAATGGGTGAAAAGGGTGATTAAATTTTCCTAAAGATCTCTATCCAATCAGTAACTTTCATGAACGAAGGGTTATTTTATCCTGTGGATATGGACTCGTTTTAATAATATTGTTGGGTTCAATGAATGTAAATGGAGGGGAGGTGGTATTGAATTTGGTGGTATCGGGATTGAACCAGAGAGTCGGGGAGCAAGGAAAAGTCCGCTATAATCGTATGTTTTTTGGGAAAAGGTAGCTTGAATAGGGAGGAAATAATCATGAATCATTTCAGTGGTGAAATAGAGAAAAGAACGATCAATAAAACGATGAGACGCATTCTTCCATTTATCTTGATCCTTTATAGCATTGCTTACTTGGACAGGGTCAATTTAGGCTATGCTGCTTTACAAATGAACGCAGAATTAGTCTTATCCGCTGAGGTTTTTGGATTGCTTTCCGGTATTTTCTTTATTGGCTATTTCTTCTTTGAAGTTCCAAGCAACATGATCATGCATAAAGTGGGAGCTCGGATATGGATTGCCCGTATAATGATTTCATGGGGACTTGTGGTCATATTAACAGGTTTTGCGCAAACAACGATGCATTTATACATTCTCCGTTTTTTATTAGGTGTCGCCGAAGCTGGATTTTTCCCTGGTATAATTTTGTATTTAACTTATTGGTTCAGGGCCCGCGAAAGAGGACGGGCAACAGCGGCCCTGCTTTTAGCCTTACCGATTGGCGGATTGATTGGTGCACCTGTGTCGACATGGATTCTTGACAATATTTCCTGGTTCGGTATGGCAGGGTGGAGATGGATGTTCATCCTTGAAGGCATTCCGGCCATTATTATTGGAATTGTTGTTGTTTTCTATTTAACTAATAGACCTACTAACGCTAAATGGTTATCTAAGGAAGAAAGCGATTGGTTAGAAGGGGAGTTAAGTGCTGAAAGAAAAGTAAGCTCGAAAATAAATAAAGTCACTAAGCTTGATATGCTGAAAGATTCGAAAATCTGGAAGTTGGCACTTTTTTATTTCGCTGGGTACACATCTATCTATGGATTGTCATTCTGGATGCCAACCATCATAAAATCTTTATCGGAAAATGCAACAACCAATTTAGAAATAGGCTGGTTAGCGATGATTCCTTCGTTAGTCGGTATACCTGCGGTTATATTTGTTGGCTGGAATTCTGATCGGACGAATGCACATAAACCACACTTGCTCGTTTGTCTCCTGATAGCAGTTACCGGATTTATCGGGTGCGGCTTTTCAGATGGTGTCTTTATGATGGTGCTGATGTTAACGATTACATCATTCGGGTTATACGGTTTCAGTGGATGTTTCTTTGCCTATATGACATTTTTCTTCACTGAGTCCACTGCACCAGTTGGCATAGCCCTAGTCAATTCATTTGCGGCATTAGGCGGTTTTGTAGGACCGATGATTCTTGGAACTGTTGCATTTACTCAAGGTATGTTTATTTTATCAGGATTACTTGTAATAGGAGTCATCACTCTATTATCATTAAAATTGTCAAGTGCTTCAGAAGAAAACAACATAAAAGAAGTTGAAGTCAATATTAATCATTTATAACAGATCTAACTGAAAACTAAGAAACATCATTGGAAACCACAAGTTTCTATGGTGTTTTTTTAATATTTTCATATTGTTATACCGCTAATAACGTGTTAGAAATGGCACTTTCCATGGATATAAAGTACCGTTTGAGCACGTCAAAATTAACCTAATCGCAGGTTCTGCTTAATATGACTTGTTTGAAGTATTCGGCGGGATTAGAATGGAGATTAGATACAAGTTACTTTGTAAAGACCTGGGATTCCTTTTCTTTCAAAGGCTGACTTCATATTTATTAGATGAAAGGAATATGAGGTGGAAATGGGGGGATGATGTGGAAATTCATTTGGTGGCAAAAGATGAGATTGAGGCTCAAGGAATTCGTTGGATAGTCGAGTCGCACCTAACGGGAGTTAGACTGATCTTATGGAGAACGATTGAAGAATTTGAAAAGGGCATTCGTAATCAGCAACCGGAATTCGTTATTTTGGATATGGATATTTGGACGGATGAAAGTGAGGCGATGGGTGTTTCGTTAAAGCGGAGGGGAATTCGATGGTTAGGCATTTCATCTGAGCGAATCTTTCAAACAGCTTATCGGGCCTTGCGTTTTCGTGCGGAAGATGTCCTATTCCGTCCTTTTTCTTCAGCGGATTTGGTAAAGCATATCCAACAATTGCGTTTTCAATTGAGAAATGATTAAGGTCTTTTCTCGACAAACGCCATGGATGGTGAGAAAACACTTGATATTGGTTATCCTGATTTCTTCTTGACAGACCGGAAGCATGAAAGTCGAATAACCATGGTGGCATTTTTGACACCTGATAACAAGACCCTTCCTTTAGTTTATGATGAACTGCAACGATATTCTTTTACTGGGAAGAATCAAATCTTCGCTTTATCGGATTTTATTTTATGCGTCCAGGAAACAAAGGAAACTGATGTATATAAGGAAGAATACCAAGCGTTCCTGGCTCACTGGAAAGAAAGAATGGATGAGCCTCTTGCCATCATAATAAAAGCGGCAAATCCTGATGAATCTTTAAAAAGGATGTACCAGCAAACACGTGAATTTACAAGACAAATCTTTTTCGATGGATATGATATCATTTTAGCCGAAAGTCAACAAACTTCGCCTCAGGAGATGGATCCATTCCTCACTCCCCTTGAACAAAGACTTTGGATAGAAATGCTCGAAAGACGGGATGCAAAAGCCATCAGGAACTGGATCGAACGTGAATTCCTTACTTTTCAACAACCATACCCTGACCCGGAAATCGTTCGTATTCGCCTTACAAGCGTACTTGCGCAGATCCGTAGGCATATGAAATCATATAATTTGCAAAATGCTTCTCTAGAAGCAATATACTATGACGTATTTCAGCAAATCGTCCATAAACCAGTCATTCATCAAATAGTAAAAGAGCTGCATGCGTTCACCACCCATTTACTTCTGCAGGATCATGGGCAATTACAGGAAGGAGCTCGTACACTTAGCGAAAAAGCAAGAGAGCTGATCGAGTCCAACTATTGGGACGCCCAGTGGAATCTAGCGACCTGTGCAGATACTCTGCGTGTCAATAAAAGCACACTCAGCCGTCGTTTTGCGGCTGAATCCGGCGAGTCTTTTCGCAATACGCTGCATCAAGTTCGAATTAGGGAAGCTAAACGCTTATTAAAGGAAACGGATTTATCATTGGAGGAAATCGCACAATTAGCCGGTTATTCACATCAAACCTATTTCAATGCCAAATTCAAACTGCTTGAAGCTTGTACACCATCAGCTTATCGGTCTGGATTATAAAAAAGGACGATTCAGTTATATTGAATCGTCCTTTTTTAAATTATTAATACTATTCGTAAAAAAGTAAAGTTAACTACAAAACTTTGATTTATTTTATAAAATAATCATTAAATTATAATAAATTATTCTGAATTTTTCATATAGAATGAAAATATAACAAAAACCAAGGGGGAAATAAAAATGAACACGATTACAAACAAGGTTATCCGCTATACAGGTACTGATTTGCATACGAAAGGATGGCAACAAGAGGCAGTGCTTAGAATGCTGATGAATAATCTGGATCCTGAAGTCGCAGAACGTCCAGAAGATTTGGTGGTATATGGAGGGATTGGGAAAGCAGCTCGTAACTGGGAATGCTTTGATGCAATCGTCAAATCACTAAAAGAGCTTGAAGAAGATGAAACTTTATTGGTCCAATCAGGGAAACCAGTGGCCATTTTTAAAACGCATACGGATGCACCACGTGTCCTGCTTGCAAATTCAAATATCGTCCCGGCGTATGCGAACTGGGAAACATTCCATGAACTTGATAAAAAGGGATTGATGATGTATGGGCAAATGACAGCTGGTAGCTGGATTTATATTGGTTCGCAAGGAATCGTTCAGGGTACTTACGAGACATTTGCCGAGCTTGCTAAACAACATTTCAATAACTCGTTAAAAGGCACAATTACTCTAACTGCAGGTTTAGGCGGAATGGGAGGGGCACAGCCGCTAGCAGTTACGATGAACGGTGGTGTCTGTATCGGGATCGATGTTGATGAGACAAGAATTGACAGGAGGATTGAGACCCGTTACACCGATGTGAAAACGGATTCTTTGGATGAAGCCATTCGTTTAGCTAAAGAAGCAAAACTTGCTGGAAAAGCTTTATCTATCGGTTTGATTGGGAATGCGTCCGATCTTCTTCCTGAAATGATCGCAAGGAACTTTATTCCGGATGTCCTGACTGATCAAACTTCCGCCCATGATCCGCTAAATGGATATACACCTTCAGGTTTGTCTATGGAGGAAGCTGCAGAATTACGGAATGCGAATCCGGAAGAGTATATTAAACTCTCTAAAGCTTCAATGGCCAAACATGTAAGAGCGATGCTTGAAATGATGGAAAAAGGAGCCGTGACGTTTGATTATGGCAACAATATCCGTCAAGTTGCGAAAGATGAAGGGGTAGAGAATGCTTTTGACTTCCCGGGCTTCGTTCCAGCTTATATCCGTCCACAATTTTGTGAAGGTAAAGGTCCATTCCGCTGGGTGGCTTTATCTGGTGATCCAGAAGACATTTATAAAACAGACCAAGCGATTTTACGCGAATTCGCTGATAATGAACATTTATGTAACTGGATCAGAATGGCTCAAGAAAAAATCCAGTTCCAAGGCCTGCCGTCCCGCATATGCTGGCTTGGTTATGGGGAGCGCGCCCGTTTTGGTAAAATCCTAAATGATATGGTTGCAAGCGGTGAATTGAAGGCCCCGATAGTAATTGGGCGTGACCATTTGGATTCAGGCTCTGTTGCTTCGCCGAATCGTGAAACGGAAGCCATGAAGGATGGTTCGGATGTAGTGGCTGACTGGCCGATCTTAAATGCAATGGTGAATGCAGTGGGCGGTGCAACCTGGGTTTCCGTACATCATGGCGGCGGCGTAGGAATGGGTTACTCCATGCATGCAGGCGTTGTAATTGTGGCAGACGGAACCAAAGAAGCAGGAGCAAGGATTGAGAGAGTGTTGACAACGGACCCTGGGATGGGCGTAGTGCGTCATGTTGATGCAGGGTATGAACTGGCAGAGGAAACAGCTCGTGAAAGAGGAATTAATATCCCAATGCTTGATAAAGGAATTGATAAACAATGACAAAACCAATTTGGATAAAACATGCCACTCAACTTGCTACCCTTACCTCTGATAGGAAAGGTCCTCGTTCCAAAGAGGCAATGTCGGAGCTGGGGTTGATCGAAGATGGAAGCATATGGATGGAATCTGGTTTGATCCAAGCGATCGGTACGACCAAAGAATTGGAAGAACTCTATGCAGATAGAATGCATGAAGCTGAAGTTTTCGATGCTTCTGGCCATTTAGTGACGCCAGGGCTAGTTGATCCCCATACGCATGTTGTATATGGCGGGAGTCGTGAGCGTGAATTTGAAATGCGTCTTGAAGGTGCAACATATATGGACATAATGAACGGGGGCGGGGGCATTCATGCAACCACCCGCATGACCCGGGAAGCAAGTGAAGAAGAGTTGATGGAACAAACCACAAGGCGTCTTGATTCGTTTCTTGCTCATGGCGTGACTACAGTAGAAGGTAAAAGCGGTTACGGAATGAATTTGGAAACTGAATTAAAGCAATTGCGGGTGATGAAGAAGTTACAGGAGGAGCATCCGATTGACCTTGTTCCTACTTTTATGGGAGCCCATGCAGTTCCAAAGGATTATAAAGGCCGTGAGGATGAATTTGTTGATCATTTGATAAATGATATGCTTCCAATTGTCTCTGAAGAGAAGCTTGCTGAATTCAATGATGTATTTTGTGAAAAGGGGGTTTTTACCCCTGAACAATCAGAGCGTATTTTAAAGGCAGGAAAAAAGTACGGTTTGATCCCTAAAATTCATGCCGATGAAATTGAGCCATACGGTGGAGCAGAACTGGCTGCCGAAATAGGAGCGATTTCAGCTGAACATTTATTAAAGGCTTCCGAAGAGGGGATTCAAGCCATGGCTAAGTCAGGAACCATTGCCTGCTTGCTTCCAGCCACAGCTTTGTATTTAAGAGAAGATGCGGCTCCAGGACGCCGAATGGTTGATGAAGGTGTAGCAGTTGCCATTTCGACCGATTGCAATCCTGGATCCTCGCCGACGACTTCCATGCCTCTTGTCATGAACCTGGCATGCATCTCGATGCGGCTTACCCCTGCTGAAGCACTAACGGCCGCAACATACAATGCTGCTTGTGCAATCAACAGACAAGAAAAGGTAGGTTCGCTTGAAGTCGGAAAACAAGCGGATGTCGTTTTATGGAATGTAGAAAACTATCAGGAATTGCAATATTTATTTGGTGTCAATCACGTTAAGTCCGTATGGAAAAAGGGTGTGCAAGTTGTGAATGATAGAGTGAAGACTGAATCCAAAAGTCTGACTGGTTTATAAAATTCACTAAAAGAAGAGAGCTATACCTATCGCCCATCATTTGGTTGACCGTATCTCTCATGAAACAACCATTTGATGGACTTCAATCAGTGTATCAGGAGCCTCTTTATATCCGCTGAAATTATGGCGGATGTAAAAAGGCTTTTATACCTTACAACAAGAGAAAAAACTAGATAAAGGGCAGGATTACTGTTTTTATATTTAAAATCAGTAAGTATTGCTGCTCTCTAATAAACATCAAGGCGGGGATTACATGTTGAGAAATAACTATCGTTATTTTATCATTTTTATGATTATTCTTATTACAATCATTAATTATATTGATAGAGGTGCACTTTCATATGCCCAAGCTGAAATCATCAAGGAGTTCAATTTAGATCCAGTAAGTTGGGGAGCAATACTAGGTTACTTTGGATATGGTTATATATTCGGTGCGCTATTTGGAGGAGCATTGGCAGATAAAAAAGGCCCGAAATTCATGTGGATCATTGCTGGAACCACATGGTCTTTTTTTGAAATCGGGACAATATTCGCAGGTCACATAGGTGCAGCATTTTTTGGAGGGTCTGCATTAGCAGGATTTGCTGTATTTCGTGTATTATTTGGGTTTGCTGAAGGACCTACCTTATCAACGATGAACCGAACGATGGCAAACTGGGTATCCCCTAAGGAAAAAGGGTTTGCTGTAGCACTTGGATTAGTTGGAACGCCAATTGGAGCATTAATTACTGCACCCATCGTAGTAGGTCTTCTAACATTCACTAACTGGAAAGTAACATTTGTTATTCTCGGTATATTAGGCTTTATTTGGGTAGCAATTTGGAACAAAGTATTTACAAACTTACCTGAAGATCATCCAAGAGTTTCGAAAACCGAACTAGAAGAAATTCGAAGAGCAGATATTTTAATTAAAGGTGAGACGAAATTAGACGAACAAATAAATGTGCCATGGTACCATTTTTTTAAAAACCCTACGTTAGTATTTAATGCCATTGGATATTTTGCCTTTTTATATGTAAATATTTTATTACTTACATGGACTCCAAAATATCTGCAAGATGAATTTAATTATTCACTTTCTTCTCTTTCATATATTGGTATGATTCCCTGGGTAGGAGCTATTATCACTGGACTATTAGGTGGTAAAATCTCGGATATATTACGTAGAAAAACAGGGAATTTACGTATTGCCAGATCTTGGTTCACAGTAGCATCCTTATTTTGTACAGCTGTTTGTTTTATGTTGATCCCAACTGTCGAGAGTGCTGCCGCAGTACTTGCATTAATGTGTATAGGCAATGCCTTTAATTATTTACCAAATTCCATCTATTGGATTGTGGTTCTGGATACAGAACCAAATAAAGCAGGAACTTTTGGGGGAGTAACTCATTTTATTGCGAATCTAGCGACTATTATTGCCCCAACCCTAACAGGAAGTCTTGTCGCCATATATGGATATAATGCCATGTTTATCGCTGCTTCAATAGCCGTAACGATTGGCATGATAGCCATGGTTTTCGTGAAACCAGGCAAACAAGGTAACTCATCTGAAGCTACCAATAATCTGGTTAGCTAAGATAAGTAATCATGTGTGTATTAATTACAGAATATGTTTAAAATTTATTTCATTTCACTTTAAAAAGAATAGAGAAGTTACAGGAAGAGCATCCGATTGATCTAGTTCCTACTATTATGAGAGCCCATGCGGTTCCCAAGGATTATAAGGGCCTGAGGATGAATTTGTCGATTATCTGATTAATAATATGCTTCCAATCTTCACAAGAAAAGCTTGCTGAATTCAATGATGGCTTTTGTGAAAAGGGAGTCTTTACCCCTGAACAATCAGAGGGTATTTTAAAGGCCGGGAAAAAGTACGGATTGATCCTAAAATTCATGCTGATGAAATAGAACCAAACGAGGGCGCGGAACTAGCTGCCAAAATAGGGGCTATTTCTGCTGAGCATTTATAGGCTTCCGAAGAGGGATTCAAGTCATGGCTAAGTCAGGAACCATTGCCTGCTTGCTTCCAGCCACAGCTTTGAATTTAAGAGAAGATGCGGCCCAAGGACGTTGAATGGTTGAGGAAGGTGTAGCTGTTGCCATTTAGACCGATTGCAATCCCGGATCCTCGCCGCCGACTTTTCTAAGCCTCTTGTCATGAACCTGGCATGAATCGCGATGCGTTTTACCCCTGCTGAAGCACTTACGGCGGTAACATACAATACTGCTTGTGCAATCAACAGCAAGAAAAGGTAGGTTCGCTTGAAGTCGGAAATCCAGCGGATGGAATGGGCTATAGAAGTATTTGTCAACATGTAATAGTGCTGAATCGTAGGATGGTGGATTATCACCCTACCCATTGTCAGCGTTAAACACTTTACCGCTTTACAGTGAAGATTAAGTAAAGGTGTTTTAAGGGAATCGTGGATGAAAAACTACCTGTAAGTAAATTTTAACTTGCATGCAGGTGTACATTCTTTATTTGATAGGGTCGGCAAAATATCATTATTTTATGTGAACTAAAAACTTCAGGGGTGCTACCTGATAATTGCATTAAAGGTATTTTTTTGGATTTATATATCTGAAAAATCAAAAAATGGAGGAGATTCTTTGAACGAACAAAAATTCACAATTGACGATGCCCCATTTAATAAGTTTCATTTTCGAATTGCAGGACTTACATTCGGTTCAAGTTTCTGTGATGGCTATTCTCTAGGGATCATTGCGATGGCCCTGACAGTATTCGGGCCTCAAATGAATATGAATTCAATGTGGACAGGGCTGATCGGCAGTTCTGCTTTAATAGGTCTGTTTGCGGGATCTTTAGCCCTTGGAAGACTTTCAGATCGTGTAGGCAGACAGAAAATCTTTCTCGTAAACTTTTTACTTATCACGATAGCTACTATTTTACAATTTTTTGTTAGTAGTCCAGAACAGCTTTTTATTTTACGGTTACTAATTGGTTTTGGACTTGGAGGAGATTACGCTGTCGGTACGACTTTACTCGCCGAATTTTCACCAAAAAAGTATCGCTCCTCGCTCCTCGCGTCTATTAACGTAGTATGGACGCTTGGATATGTAGCATCAAACTTTGTTGGTCATTACCTGGGACAGGTTGGTTCAGACTCATGGCGTTGGATGCTTGTTAGTGCTGCTGTTCCGGCTATTGTGGTTTTAGTCTTAAGAATAGGGACGCCTGAATCACCAAGATGGCTTGTCAGCATGGGGCGTGTCGAAGAAGCTCGCCAGATTGTAAAAAAGCACCTTGGATCGAACGTTGAAATGGGCGAAACGACTACTGGTGCTGAAAATCAAAAGACTCTAGGATTTCGTGGACTTTTCGGTAAAAAGCTTCGTAAGCGTCTGGCTTTTGGTGGAATATTCAAATTAACTCTTGTTATTCCGTACTTTGCAATCTACACTTTCCTACCGTCTATACTAAGTACAATGGGTTTTGAACAAAACTTTTTTGCCGATACAATGTTAAATCTATTCTTGCTTGTTGGGGCAATTTTTGGCCTTTGGTTGCTTGCAAAATTTACTCGTAGAGGATTTACCATCGGGGCTTTTACAATCCTTACTGTTTCATTGTTTTCACTCAGCTTCTTACACAATGGTTCTCAATTCTTAATGTTGACAGCCTTCTTGATCTTTACTTTTTTCATGTCAGCAGCATCGAATCTTACATTAGTATACCCAGCAGAGCTTTTTCCAACGGAGATTCGAGGTTCTGGAATAGGTATGGTTACTGCAATTAGTCGAATCGGTTCTGCAATTGGAACATTTCTGCTGCCTGTTTCCTTAAGTTCATTCGGATTAGGTACCTCAATGGCAGGAATGGCAGTCATTCTGCTAATCGGCTTGATCGTGTCGATCGCTTGGGCACCTGAAACGAAGAATCTTTCCTTACATGAAGCAAGTGACCCATTGCTAGAAGCGGGAAACTCTCCGAAGGGAATCGATAATCCCTTTACAGAAAATAAGAAAATAACATAAGATTATTTTCTAGTAAATTATTGAGTAGAAACGTTTCTCTCGTCTCCTTGTTTAATCTTGAAGTATATTTTCCGAAAGGTGAGGAGTGTTGAATCATGACAACTATAAATTGTATACACCCTAAAGAGATTAAAGAGATTGTACTTGGGGATGGTGCTATCTCGATCCATGAAGTGATTGCGGTTGCCAGATATGGGGCTAAAGTTTCCTTTACACATACATATTGTGATAGGGTGGATAAATCCCGTAGCCTAATAGACAAGTTTTTAGATGAAAATAGATTGATATATGGTGTAACAACAGGATTTGGCAGTAATATGACAGAGGTAATTTCTTCTGAAGATGCAGAAACTCTTCAACGAAATATTATTCGTTCACATGCGGTGTCTGTTGGTCCTCCTTTAGAAAGAGAAGTAGTGAGAGCCATTCAATTGATGATTCTTGTGAATTTAGGCCAAGGTTATTCAGGAGTCAGTTTAAAAGTATTAAAACTAATTGCTTCACTATTAAATCACGATATTGTTCCGTTTGTTCCAGGGGATGGGTCAGTGGGATATCTTTCTCCTGAATCTCACATGGCCTTAGTATTGATTGGAGAGGGTAAGGCATGGTATAAAGATGAGCTCATCCCTGGAATAGAAGCGTTAGAGCATGCTGGATTAGCACCTATTACGTTGGGTGCTAAAGAAGGATTGGCACTTACAAGTGGAACTACTTCCGTCACAGCGATGGCTGTGTTAGCCTTATACAATAGCATACAAGCAGCGAAAACTGCCGACATTACAGGAGCTATGTCCTTAGAAGTGCTAAAAGGGACAATTAAAGCATTTGATCCTCGTTCCCACACGGTAAAGAAACATGAGGAACAGGCCAAGACAGCCAGAAATGTAACAAGAATTCTTGAGGGCAGCCAAATCATCGATACATACAAGGAACACAGATTACAAGATGCGCTTAGCATACGATGTATTCCCCAAGTTCATGGTGCTGTAAAGAGAGTATTGAAGGACGCTGCAGTAACTATAGAGAATGAGATGCACTCTGCAAGTGACAATCCAATTATATTTCCGGAAGAGGAAGATGGAATTGCACTCATGGGTGGAAATTTTGATGGTTCCTACGTAGGAATCTACGCGGATACAATGTGTATTGCCTTAGCGAACTTAGCGAAAATTACGGAAAGAAGAATTGATCGCCTAGTAAACCATCATCTTAGTGAACTTCCTAATTTCTTAGTAGTTAATCCAGGGTTAAATAGCGGCTACATGATTCCACAATATACAGCTGCGGGACTATTGAATGAAATTAGAGTTCTTTCACATCCTGCAACCGTAGATAATGTTCCAACATGCGCTAACCAAGAAGACCTGATAAGTTTTGCCTATTATGCTTCGAAGAAAGCATATCAGATTTCAAAGAAACTTGAATATATTTTAGCCATTGAACTTATGACGGCCACGCAAGCAATGGATTTTCATCACCCATTGAAACCGTCACCGATTACTGAGAGTGTGTACCATTTAATACGCGACCAGGTCCCGATGGTAAAGGAAGATCGATTTTTTTATCCTGATATTGAAACGATTTATGGGCAAATTCATGAAGGAGAGATAGTCAAACTAGTCGAAATGGCGATTGGTGAAATTGAGTTCTAAAACTATAGTGGAAGCTGTTTTACTCTGACCAATCTCAGTAAAGCGGCTTCCTTTTTCATTAAGTTAGGAATTTATTTATTTTCAGCACGCTTATAGCTGAAAGCACAGTTTTATCACAACCTATACTTTCGAAAATATCCAATCATCAAAATTGGGAGGAGGAAAGAAAAGAATGCATTATGATGTAATTGTAATTGGAGCTGGATCTATGGGAATGTCGGCAGGGTATTTTCTATCTAAAAATGGACAAAAGGTATTATTATTAGATTCTTTTGTTCCTCCTCATAATAAAGGCAGTCATCATGGAGAAACAAGAATTATTAGACATGCCTATGGAGAAGGTGAAGAATATGTTTCTTTGGCACTTAAATCACAAAAACTATGGAATGACTTAGAAAAACTTACGGGAAAACAGTTATTTCTTCCAACAGGTGTACTGAATGCTGGCAGTCAAAAATCCACATTTATTAATCAAGTAATCACGAGTTCAGAAAAATTTAATTTACCTTTAGAAATCCTGGATTCAAATCAAATCCATAAAAGATGGCCAGGTATTTCACTGCCAGAAGATTATATTGGTTGCTTTGAATCGACTTCGGGTGTGTTAAAAAGTGAAGAGTGTATTCGAGCGTATCAACAACTTGCGGAGTCACATGGTGCTAACATCATTGTGAATAGCCAAGTAAGGAAGTTATTTGTTCATAGAAATGGGGTCACGATTAAAACTGATGAACAGACATTCTACGCAGAGGCTTTAGTTGTTGCGGCAGGAGCATGGTCACCAAAACTTTTAGCAATGTTAGACTTAAATGTTCCTCTAGCCCCAATCAGAAAAACATTTGCATGGTTTGAAGCAAATGAATTATATAATTACAAAAATTTCCCGGCCTTCACTTTTGATACGTCTGTAGGTACATACTATGGCTTTCCAAGTATAAATGACAGTGGTTTAAAAGTAGGAAGACATGATGGAGGAAATTACATTAATCCCGATGATTCTATAGCACGGTTTGGTGTATTGGATGAAGATGAGGGGGATTTGGTACAGTTTCTACAACAATTTATGCCTACCGGTCAAAAAATAAAACATGGAAAAAGTTGCATCTATACAATGACACCAGATGAGAACTTTATAGTGGATACACATCCTAATTATCCACACATTGCTATTGCAGCAGGTTTCTCAGGGCACGGGTTTAAATTCAGTAGTGTTATTGGAGAGATTTTAAGTGATCTTATTATTTCAGGTAAGAGTGAGAATGATATCTCAGTATTTTCTATAAATCGATTTAAATAAAAGGCTCTTTTTGTAAAGATTGTTGTTTTTAAAATGAAACTATTTAAGGTTGATTGGAGCGGAAGTGCGAGACTCCTGCGGGAGCAGCGGGACAGGTGAGACCCCACAGGCGTTTACGCCGAGGAGGCTCACCGCCCGCCCCGCGGAAAGCGAGCATCTGGAGGGGAAATCAACGACAACTCACTACCTGGTAAATAGCAACATAGTATGTGAAAACAGCCAAATAAAATAAGTCCTTTCCGTTTCACATCGAATGTAATTATATACACTTCCCTTTAAACTTGTAATCAAGACCGTTGCTTCCTTATTATAGGAAACAATGGTTTTTTTATTATTACTTAATATTCTACCATTTAGATTTTGAATCTAACTATATGTTAGGTTATCTAACAAAGTATTGTCGAAATAAAAAAAAAATGATAGAATAAGAATATTCCGAAATATGAAACGTCAATTCCGAATTTCGGAATTTGTTGAAAGCGAAATACTTATTTTTTTCTACATATTTATAAGTTTTATTGTTAGAAATTTCTGTAAATAGGAGGAGTGTACAATGAATACAGTTGATTTGAATTCTGATTTAGGTGAGAGCTTTGGCACATATCGAATTGGAAATGATGCAGAGATTTTGGATTTTGTAACATCTGTCAATGTAGCGTGTGGATTTCATGCTGGCGATCCTACCGTTATGAGAAAAACGGTTCAACTTGCATTAGAGAAAGATGTAAAAATTGGTGCCCACCCAGGATTACAAGATTTAATTGGTTTTGGCCGACGCAATATTAATATTTCTCCACAGGAAGCTTATGATATTGTTGTCTATCAAATAGGTGCATTAAATGGCTTCTTGCAATCTGAAGGCGGGAATATGCAACATGTTAAACCACATGGTGCTTTGTACAATATGGCGGCAAAGAGTAAAGAGTTGTCCCTTGCCATTGCAGAGGCTGTATACAAGATTAATCCTGAGCTCATTTTATTTGGCCTGTCTGGAAGTGAATTAATACGTGCTGGACAGACCATTGGTTTACAAACGGCTAGTGAAGTGTTTGCGGATCGGACATATCAACAAGATGGTTCATTGACTTCTCGAATGGAAGCGCATGCAATGATAGAAAATGATGATGATGCTGTTGTACAGGTAGTTCGAATGGTTAAAGAAGGAAAGGTTCTGTCACAGCAAGGCACTGATGTGACTTTAAAGGCAGATACCATTTGTATTCATGGGGATGGAACACATGCTTTAACCTTTGCTCGTCATGTAAAAAAATCCTTAGAAATATCTGAAATTACAGTTAAGTCTATTTCTAAATAAAAATTACAAACACCTAGGAGGCAGATTCCATTGGAGCCAATTAAAAATATACCTGACGAGAAAAAAATCATTCTAAGCCAAAAACTAACCGGACATTATTACTAGGTGCAGCATTTCTTATGGCAACATCAGCCATAGGGCCGGGTTTTTTAATGCAGACAACTGTTTATACCCAAAGTCTTGCAGCGAGTTTTGGGTTTGTAATTCTAATTTCAGTAATTCTTGATATTTTTGCACAAACAAATGTATGGCGCATTATTGCTGTATCTGAAAAACGGGGACAAGAGATTGCAAACATGGTTCTTCCAGGCCTTGGTTATGTTCTAGCGGCACTCATTGTTATGGGAGGGCTCGCATTTAATATAGGGAACATCGCAGGTGCTGGACTTGGTCTGAATGCGATGACAGGAATATCCCCTACAACTGGAGCAGCAATTAGTGCAGTTATTGCAATATTAATTTTTGTTGTAAAAGAAGCGGGTAAAGCGATGGACCGCTTTACACAAATTGCCGGCTTTTTTATGATCTGTTTGATGATATATGTTGCATGGACAACTGCTCCTCCAGTTGGAGAAGCAGTAGTAAAGACATTCGCCCCTGATAAGATTGACATTATCGCAATTGTTACTTTGGTTGGGGGGTCTGTAGGTGGCTATATTACATTTGCTGGTGGACATCGTCTATTGGATGCAGGCGTAAAAGGTGTAGGAGCACTGCCAGAAGTCACAAAGAGTTCAGTAATGGGGATTTTAATAACCACAGTTATGCGGATTGCTTTATTTTTAGCAGTTCTAGGCGTTGTATCTAAAGGCTTGCAAATTGATTCAGGAAACCCTGCGGCATCCGTTTTTCAACTTGCTGCTGGAAATGTTGGTTATAAAATCTTTGGTATTGTTATGTGGGCTGCAGCAATCACATCAGTAGTTGGCGCTGCATATACTTCTGTGTCGTTTATCAGAACATTCAGTGAAAAAATAAATAAAAGGGCTAATTGGATTATAATTGGCTTTATAGTCGTCTCAACACTTTGCTTTATGTTAATTGGCAAACCGGTTAAAGTGCTGCTTGTAGTAGGGGCAATCAATGGTCTGATTTTACCAATTGCACTTGGTACACTTTTAATTGCGGCATATAAGAAGAATATTGTGGGGGACTATAAACATCCTTTATGGTTAACGATTTCTGGTGTGTTCGTGGTAATTGTTATGGCGTTAATGGGCGGATATACTTTGATTAATCAACTGCCATCACTATTTTAATAACTAAAAGATTCAATCTGATTCATACGACTAGCAGTTTGTGAAAAACTGCTAGTTACTTATAGGAGATGTTAATATGATTAATCTTTCGCAAGCAACTCCGGCTGAATTGCGCGCAATGATCCGCAACAATGAATGGATTAAACCAACTGCTGGAATGGCAAACGGTTATGCACAAGCAAACCTTGCAATTTTAAAAAAAGAACATGCTTTTGATTTTTTATTATTTTGTCAGCGTAATCCTAAGTCTTGTCCACTTCTAGACGTAACGGAGATTGGTTCTCCTATTCCTAAATTTGCTGCCCAGTCTGCTGATATACGTACAGATATTCCAAAATATCGGGTATATAAAGATGGTGAATTAGCGGAAGAAGTAACGGATATTTCAGACTATTGGGAAGATGATATGGTTGGATTTTTAATTGGGTGCAGCTTTACATTCGAACACGCCCTTTTGAATAATGATATATCGATTCGTCACATTGAAGAGGGATGTAACGTACCAATGTATAAAACGAATATATCATGTATTGAAGCAGGGATATTTCACGGGAAAATGGTAGCGAGCATGCGTCCGATTCCACAAAAAGATGTCGTGCGAGCGGCTCAAGTTACATCGCGTTTTCCTGCTGTTCATGGTGGTCCAATCCACATTGGAGATCCGGAGGCGATTGGCGTTTCTAACATACAGCAACCTGATTTTGGTGATGCAGTAACGATTCGTGAAGGAGAAGTGCCAGTCTTCTGGGCTTGTGGTGTAACGCCTCAATCTATCGCAATGGAAACCAAACCGTCGATTATGATTACGCATGCACCAGGACATATGTTTATAACGGATATTCGTGATGAAAAATTAGGCGTTTTATAATAGACAGAAAGAGATGAGTTCTATGCCGGAAAAGCTTTTGAATAAAACTACATGCGTACTGTCTCCCTTAGGCGATTCCGCAATCGTGATTACATTTGGGAATGAAATGAAATACGACATCCACAAAAAAATTAAACTGTTTATGGATTTGCTTGAAGATGAACCTTTTGCTGGATTTATAGAATGTGTGCCGGCTTTTACTAATTTGACGGTTTTTTACGACCCTCTAGTTATCTATAAGAATCAAAAACAAAGCAATGAAACTGAAACCATTTCTCCCTATGAAGTGGTACGTTCGATCTTGGAAACGAAATTAAAGGATTTAAAAGAAGATAAAAAGCTCTCACATCGAACGGTGTCCATTCCCGTGTGCTATGGGAATGAATATGGCCCGGATTTGGAATATGTAGCCCGTTATAATAATTTAACTACTGATGAAGTCGTCCATATTCATTCAAACGGCGAGTATTTGGCCTATATGATTGGATTTGCACCAGGCTTTCCATTTCTCGGTGGACTATCAGAAAAAATTTCAACGCCTAGGCGTTCCTCTCCCCGAATGACCATTCCTGCAGGGGCAGTAGGAATTGCTGGTATGCAAACGGGAGTATATCCTATATCAACACCTGGTGGATGGCAATTAATCGGACAAACGCCAACCAAACTATTCTTGCCAAATGTAGATCCCCCAAGTTTATTACAAGCAGGAGACATTGTGAAATTCCATCCAATTTCTAATCAAGAGTATAAAGAAATGACTCTAAAGGAGGGGGTATAGTGAGCCTGCGTGTAATCAAGCCGGGATTATTAACTAGTATTCAGGATCTTGGAAGAAAAGGATTTCAGCAACATGGGGTGATTATAAGCGGGGCAATGGATGCATATTCCCTTCGAATTGCCAATATGTTAGTTGGTAATAAAGAAGGTGAAGCGGCCCTGGAAATTACGTTAATGGGTCCGACACTTAAAATAGAAAAAAATTGCTTGATCGCGATAACAGGTGGAAATTTATCACCTACTATTGACAGTCAGACTGTACCAATGTGGAAGCCTGTTTATGTAAAAAAAGGCACCATTCTTCGATTTGAAGGGTGTAAATCAGGGTGTAGGTCTTATTTGTCTGTTGCGGGAGGATACGCTATTTCTACAGTTATGAATAGTAAAAGCACATATTTAAGAGGGGAAATCGGCGGCTATAAAGGAAGAGCGTTAAAAGTAGATGATGTTGTGGATTTTAATGTAACTTCTACTATTCTAAATAACCGGGAGTTTAAGGAAGCGTTCACCGCTCCAAAGTGGTTTGTCAATGATAAGGAGTTTATGCCAAGTCGCATGCCAGCTATTCGTTTCATAGATGGAAGCCAGTCCGATTATTTTACGGACTCCAGTAAAGTCAGTTTTACAGAGAATTTATTTAAAGTTTCAAACCAATCTGATCGTATGGGCTATAGGATTTCTGGCCCTTTGCTTGAGTTAAACGAGAAACGTGAGCTATTGTCTGAAGCAGTAACTAACGGCTCTGTTCAGGTTCCTCCTGATGGAAACCCGATCATTCTCCTTGCGGATAGCCAAACAACGGGAGGATACCCTAAGATAGCTCAGGTTATTACGGCAGATTTACCAATGATCGCCCAGATCAAACCAGGGGAATCCATTCAATTTTCACGAGTAACCTTAAAAGAAGCCGAGCAGCTTTTCCTTCAAAAAGAACAACAATTGAATGAATTGAAGGTTTCGATTTCATTAGCCCTAAAAAAACAGCAGGTTATATAGTTACTTCATCAAGAAGTAACAAAAAGGAAGAAAGTACTCTTAATATTAGGGTTCTTTCTTTTTTTGTTCATTCTCCTAAAAAAGCTAATATTAAGAGAAACTTCCAACGGTTCTCCTCCATTACAAGATAAAAATTGGAAAAGAGAAAATTTAATTGAAATATAGTACAACAGTTCTGCACATTAGAACTGTTTTTTTATTTTCAAAGATAGGGGAATTTTCCCCTTAGGATAGGGAAGTTCCCCGATATGGAAAAATCGGGGCACCTCTTACAATAAAGGTATGGTAATTGTAATGAGGAGGAATAGTAATGCAGGCAAAAGTAGCAGCAAATCAAAAAACAGGAAAATCAATGGATAATGCTTTTGCATCACATTTTGCCAAGTCTATGTTTCTAGCAGTTTGCGGACTTGTAACCTTATCGTTTTTTGGCACGAGAATGTTTACACACGTAGATTTAAACCTTTATGGCTATATGGTGGGGACGATTATTTTTATTGGGGGGTTCTTTTACAGGTTTATCGCTTGGGGAGAAAGGCCGCCAACAAAGATTTTTATAAAAAAAGGCATCAAACTTCTATTTAAAAAATCAACGCCTAAAACATCAGTTGAACATTTAGCAACATACAATTTCATCTGGAATAGGGGAATTTACCGATGGACTCAGCACGTTCTAATCGGCTGGGGATGTATTCTTTCCTGCTTTGTGACATTCCCTCTAGTATTTGGATGGATGTACTTCACCATGGACGACAATGGCTACTACAACATCGTCGCAATGGGGATCAAGGTAATAACAGTACCAGCTGATGGGATCATTGCGGACTTATCATATAACGCTCTGAACATTACTGCTGTAATGGTTATCACGGGAGTATGCATGGCACTTTACCGCCGCTTGAAAAATATGCAGGCAAGAGCAGAACAAAAATTCATGTATGACTTTCTTCCATTATATATGCTGTTATTAGTCAGTGTTACAGGATTGGCATTAACGTTCATGAACATCTTTTTGCATGGTACAGGACAGCCAGCTATGTCCCTGATTCATCAGTGGTCAGTCATTATTACATTGATTTATCTTCCGTTCGGAAAACTTGCTCACATACCTTTCCGCCCACTGAGTGTATTTGCAAGAAACTACAGAGAGCATTATGCGGAACAATCCATGAAAGGATGCAAAGTATGTGGTGATGAGTTTGTTTCATCAGAACAATCAAAAGATGTCGTAGAGGTTCTCGGCGTGAATGATATCGAATTTCAAACGAAGGAAGGCCATCATCTCGCTGAAATGTGCCTACCTTGTCGAAGAAAATACCGGATTGCTCAATTTTCCGGTTTCCCTATCCATGAGCTAAAAGTTAAGGAGGCAAACCAGAATGCAAAGGGATAAGTTTTTTAAAGAAGTAGAGAATGTGATACACCCGAATGAAACATTGGTCAAAACGCATTGTGCGTATTGTGGAATGCAGTGCGGAATGAATTTAAGGGTAAATAGAGCGACAAATAAAATCATTGGGGTTGAACCACGTTATGACTGGCCTGTAACGGTTGGAAAAATGTGTCCAAAAGGGGTCACAGCTTACCAGCAGACGAACCATGATGATCGTATTTTAAAACCGCTTATTCGTGATGATGCATCATTAAAGGGAACAAAGGAAGGCTTTCGTGAAGCAAGCTGGAATGAAGCATATGATTTAATCGCGAAAAAATTCAGTGAGCTTCAAAAAAAATATGGAAAAGATTCATTATCCGTTTTCAGTGGCGTATCAATGACAAATGAAAAATGCTATTTAACAGGAAAATTTGCACGTGTGGCTCTTGGAACACGCTACATTGACTATAATGGCCGTTTCTGTATGTCAAGTGCGGCCGGGGGATTCCTTCGTTCTTTCGGCGTAGATAGAGGTTCAACATTACCCTGGACAGATATTCATGAAACAGATTGCTTATTTATTGCAGGAAGCAACACAGCAGAATGCCATCCAACTTCTATGTTTCGTGTCTGGAACGTACAAGAAAGAGGCGGTTACATTATCGTGGTGGATCCCCGCGAAACGCCTATTGCGAGAAGAGCAGATCTGCACCTTGACCTGAAACCGGGAACGGATCTTGCCCTTGCTAATGGAATCTTAAATTTATTAATTCAAAATGGTTATGCTGACGAAGAGTTTATTAATAATCATACAAACGGATTTGAAGAAACAAAAGAGCTAGTAAAAGAATTTACGCCGGAATATACGAGTGAGCTTACAGGTGTTTCACCGGAAAAGATCATTCGCGCAGCAGAGATTTATGGAAAAGCACCGAATGCAGTTGTCATGTTTGCCCGTGGAATTGAACAACAGCGTAAGGGTGTTGACAATGTATCTGGATATACAAACATGGCGCTTGTAACAGGTAAGATTGGCCGTCCGAAGTCTGGTGTAGCAACATTCACTGGTCAAGGAAACGGACAGGGGGGTCGGGAGCATGGGCAGAAAGCGGATTTATTGCCAGGATACCGGAAAATTACAAATCCTAAACATGTAGAAGAAGTTTGTAAAGTATGGAAAATCACTCCGGAAGAAATGCCTCAGCCGGGTGTTTCTGCTTATGAAATGTTTGAACTGATGGAACAAAAAACGATCCGCGGATTGTATCTGCTATGTTCTAATCCTGCAGTATCTGCGCCGAATTTAAATTTCGTCAGAAGTGCGATGAAAAACCTGGATTTTATGTTGTGTTCGGATTTCTATCTTTCTGAATCAGCAGAGTTTGCGGATGTGATCCTGCCTTCTGTAACGTGGTCAGAAGATGAAGGTACAGTTACAAACCTGGAAGGACGAATTATTAAGATAAATAAGGCACAAGAACCAATCGGAGATTCTAAGCCCGATTGGCAAATACAAGTAGAGCTTGCAGAACGTCTTGGGAGAGGAAGATATTTTTCCCATTTGAAAACTGCAAAAGATGTGGCAGATGAATTCAGACTGGCTAGTAAAGGCGGAAATGCCGATTATTACGGCGCTACATGGGATAAGATTGACAAACAGGACGGAGTATTTTGGCCTTGTAAGGATGACAATGACAAGGGAACGCCGCATATGTTCCTGGATAAAAAATTCTATCACGCAGACAGTAAAGCGAAAATTTGTGCGCTTCCTTATCGCCCCCCTGCTGAGGAGCCAGATGAAAAATATCCGCTTCGTTTAACAACTGGACGTGTCGTTTACCATTATCTATCAGGGAACCAGACGAGAAGAATCCAGTTCCTGCACGATATGTGTCCCGAACCGTATGTCGAAGTACATTCGGAACTTGCAAAAAAATACAATTTGGAAAATGAGGATAAAGTCCGTCTATTTACCCGAAGAGGCGAGGCAATCTATAAAGTGAAAATTACAGAAGCCATTCGTGAAGACACTGTATTTGTTCCATACCACTTTGGCCACGAGCAATCTATCAATCTATTAACAATTGCAGCGCTTGATCCAATCTCCCGTATGCCGGAATTTAAGGTCTGTGCAGCTCAAATGGAAAAAGTCGAAATAAAGAAGGTGCAATAAATGAAAAAGAGGCTCTACTTAGAACTTGAAAACTGTATAGGATGCCGGTCATGCCTAGCGGCTTGTACACAATGCGGGGGGCATGAAGAGAGGAACAGAAACTATGTATATGATGTAAACCCTCTGGTTAATCGGCAAACGATGCCTCTTATGTGCCTTCATTGTGTGAATCCGGCCTGTGCAAGGAGTTGTCCGGCCCAGGCAATCCAAATCCATGAGACAGGTGCCGTATTATCGGCACTCGTTGAAAAATGTATCGGCTGCCAAAATTGTACGATTGCTTGCCCATACGGAATACCGAAATTTGACACTGAACAAAACCTAATGTACAAATGCGATTTATGTATCGACCGGACAAAAGACAGTATCCCGCCAATGTGTGCAAGTGTTTGCCCATCCAATACACTTCAATGGTTGACCGATGAAGAAATTGAAAATAAGAGAAAACAATTTAATCTAGATAATGGAAAATGGGTGACTAGCCTTCCTTATCTTGAAAGTGAAGCGAACGTTAAGGTAAATCTTCCAGGTATTTTACAGGGGATAACTAAGTTATATTAGGAGGGATTAAGATGCCGTCAGATAAAAATAATAAAATTCCCTTTAATGAAGATAATTACACTCATAATATTGAACGGAATAATGAAAGAAAGCTTGACAGACGTGGGTTCATGAAAACATTAGTGGGTGCTGCTGGCGTATTCGCCATTTCCTCCCTCCCTTGGGGGGCGGTAGCGGCTAAAGAATTGCTGGGGCTTGGGGAGAAGGAGTATCCTCACAAAAAAATCACAGATGTAAGCAAACTTGCAATTGGTGACGCAATGAATTTTAAATTTCCAGGTGATCATGATGATGCCATTTTGATCAGATTATCAGAAAAGAAATACGCAGCTTACCAAAATGCATGCACACATCTTCGCTGCCCGGTTTTCTGGGTGAAGGAAGAGGGAGAGATGGTTTGTCCTTGCCATCATGGGAAATTTGATGTTGAAACAGGTGTTCCAACTGCGGGTCCGCCAAGAAGGCCGCTGCCAGAGATTCAGCTGAAAGTGGAAAATGGAGCGGTATACGCAGTAAGGGTGAAGCGTTATGAGGCTTAAGTTTATTGGTGTCGCGTTGCTCTGTGCTTTCTTTATGATGAATATAGTATTTACCCAATTTATGGTTCACCAATATTATTATGAAAATTATGTGAATGTTTTAATATTTGTGGGATTAAACATACTGGTGTTTCCCTTAGCGTTATTTACATATAAAAAAACGAAAAATGAAAAGGCGTGAATGTAAATGAACAGTGAAACGTACCTTGATTTTTGTTTTATAAAAGAAGCATCTGGAAATTTTGCTGTTGAAATCGATATGCTCCTTTCAGATCTTTTTAAAGATGTCCGACTAAACTGGTATTTAGATGAAAAGTCAATCGATGGGGTCGATATTGTAGTTGCTGAAGTAAAAGGAATGAGCAGATGGGAGTCTGAAGAGGAAGCAATTGAATTTATCGAGATTCATGCAGGAGATTTATTCTGGAAACATTTGCACGGGTATCAACTAAACGTTTACATGACAAAGAGGGGGTGCAATACCTGTGGAGCCCATTAAAATAGAAGATATACAACCATTAGTATCAGAAAAAGCGAGTGTAGCCATCCTAGATGATGGTGGCCAGGATAAAGCTTCTTTCGTTACAAAAACGATTGTTAAGGTGGAGCTTTGTCCTGACATCACACATCTGCGCATTTATTTTGACGACATTAACTTTTTTGCTGTCCCATTGAAATCGATTTTGACTAAAAGTGTAAATGAGTGGGTAGCTTTTGATGAAAATTCGGGTTTACAATATATAATTAGAAGAGAGAGTGGTCAGGATGTTTAAAAAAATTCAGCTGCCATTACACACCTTAAATCTCGTTGTAGGATTTATGGTATGGGTATTAATTTCTTCCCTGCTGCCTTTTATTAAAGAAGATATCAATATACCGGATGGTCAGCTTGCACTGGTAACAGCTGTCCCGGTTATTTTAGGATCTATCCTTCGCATACCCCTTGGATTTTACGCCAATCAGTTCGGGGCCAGGAAAATTTTCCTGATTAGCTTTATATCGCTGTTATTCCCTGTTTATTATATCAGTATCGCGGATTCTCTTGCTGATTTGTTGATTGGGGGGCTTTTCCTGGGAATTGGGGGAGCCGTATTCTCTGTTGGAGTAACTTCTTTACCGAAGTATTATCCTAAGGAACGCCATGGCTTTATTAACGGTATTTATGGTGCAGGAAACCTCGGAACGGCCATTTCAGCGTTCGCAGCCCCCGCTGTAGCTACGAAGTTTGGCTGGTCGACAACCGTACAGCTTTATCTTGTGATTTTGTCAGTCTTTATCGTTTGTAACTTCCTATTGGGGGATAAAAAGGAACCGAAAGTAAAAACCCCGCTTTTAGAACAAATTAAGGGTGTCTACAAAAATGAAAAACTGTGGCTGCTAAGCTTATTTTACTTTATAACATTCGGTTCTTTTGTTGCATTTACTATTTATCTGCCAAACTTTCTTGTAGAGAATTTTGGATTAGATAAAGTTGATGCCGGAGTAAGGACAGCTGGCTTTATTGTCCTTGCTACTCTTATGAGACCAATTGGCGGGTGGCTAGCCGACCGCTTCCATTCTCTTATTCTGCTCATGTTTGTTTTTGGTGTTTATACGATTTCAGCCATGATCCTATCCTTTGCTCCATCATTCGGATGGTACACATTCGGCTGTTTAAGCATTGCTCTCTGTGCTGGAATAGGAAACGGTGTTATTTTTAAGCTTGTGCCGATGTATTTTCAAAAGCAGGCTGGTATTGTGAATGGAATTGTGTCAGCAATGGGTGGTTTGGGAGGTTTTTTTCCTCCGTTAATTCTATCCTTGTTATTCAATATTACAGGTCATTATGCAATCGGGTTCATGGCATTGTCCGAAGTTGCCCTCGCAAGTTTGATTTTAGTTGTCTGGATGTATTTCCAAGGTAAAATGGGGCTTGCCAAAGAAGTGATTGACCATACAATAGAAGGCATTTTGATCACCGATATCAGTGGTAAAATCATTTCAGTAAACCCTGCATTTACTAAAATTACGGGCTATCAGGAAAATGAAGTACTTGGAAAGAATCCTAGTATACTTAAGTCTGGTAAACAACCTCAAACTTTTTATGAGGAATTATGGAATTCTATTAAAAAAAATGGTTTCTGGCAAGGTGAAATCTTGAATAGCCGGAAGGATGGACAACAATATCTACAATGGCTGACAATAAGTGCAATAAAAAATGATGCCGGGGATGTCGTTCAATATGCCGGGATGTTTAGTGACATTTCAAGTAATATAGTGAAAAAAGCATAAAGAAATTATATATCGTAAATTCTCAGTCTTGAAGCGGAGCTTTTGACGTACAAAAATTTAGTGCAAACTTTCCCACTGAACAAGAATACATCGCTCGATAGAAAGCGTAACTTTTGGGAGGACGTGGCGTAAGTCGGTCTGACCGATAATTTGCGACAAACAAGTAAGGAGGGTGGGAATGAATACTCAGCCACTCAAAAAAAACATTAGTTCTTACATTATTCAAACTCATGAAGAAGAGATTAAACGAATTGCAATGGAGCTTCATGAAGGTGTGGGACAGTCCCTCTACAGTCTCTTTACAGGTATGCAGCTCATTGAAAAGGAAATCGAACAGCCTGCCATGAAAAGCTATGCAGGCGATATGAACCAGCTATTGGAAAAGACAATTCAAGAAATCAGGCTCTTGGCTGTGGAATTGCATCCTCCTACCCTTACAACTCTGGGTCTGATTTCTGCTATGAAAAGCTATATAAAATTATACACTTCAACATATGGCATTGAAGTTGAGGTAGAGAATCTGGGTGTTGAATCGAAAATATCTGATAGAGATAGCATTACACTTTTCAGAGTCTGCCAGGAAGCATTAGTGAATATAGCCAGATATGCTGATACGATGAAGGCAAGTATACTATTCAAATGGAAAAAAAGCAGGTTATTGATCATGATTAAAGATTCAGGAAAAGGGTTTGAGGTGGAAACCGCTATGAATAAGTCGAGCGGGCTTGCAGCCATGAGTGAAAGAATGCATTTGATTGGAGGAAAATGTTTCATATTTTCAAAAATAGATGAAGGGACTTCTATAGAGATTTCCCTTCCATTATATTAAAATGTACTAAACAAGGGGTTTGCTAATTAAGCAATCCCCGTTGTTGTTTCATATTCAACTAATAACAATACATATACGAACAGAGCTAAGGGGGAGCAGGCTTTGATAAAAATTTTGCTTTGCGATGATCACGCCGTTGTAAGAATGGGCTTAAAGATGCTATTAAATAATCATGCTGATATGGAAGTCATAGCGGAAGCTTCTGAAGGGAACGAAGGAATACAGCAAGCGCTAGAGCACCAGCCTAATGTGGTAGTCATGGATTTAAGCATGCCTCATGGGAAAGATGGCTTATCAGCAACTTCAGAACTGAAAAAACTAATGCCTGAAGTATCCATATTAATACTTACAATGCATGATGATGAAGAATATTTATTCAGAGCCATTCAAGCAGGGGCTTCAGGCTGTATCTTAAAAAGTGCACCACATGAAGAATTATTACTAGCTATTCGCTCTGTCTCGACCGGAAATGCTTACCTTCATCCATCTGCAACAAAAAGGTTAATGGAAGTATACATAGGCAGTGTGAAGCAGGGGACCTCTGATATTTTCAATCTGCTTTCGGACCGTGAAAAAGAGGTGCTGACATTGATTGCGAAAGGATTTTCCAATAAAGAAATTGCCGGACAACTTGTCATAAGTGTGAAAACGGTTGAAACCCATAAAGGAAACCTGATGGAGAAGCTTCAGATGAAAACAAGACCTGAACTTGTTGCATTTGCTTTAAAAAAGGGGTTATTAGGGCATGGAATTTAACGTGTACAATAAATCAAGAAAAGATCAACCATTTAAACAAACGTGTGTACAAGTATTAAAAGAGTTGGACTGTGATTTTGTTGGTCTTGCTTTACAAAACAGTAACGGTCCAGATGTAAGCTGGCATTATGCCGCAGGGAACAGAAATGATAAATACAAAAGAATAACTGTTCGATATGGGAAAGGGATAGCAGGTAAGGTCATCTCTACAGGCAGGCCGATGAAAATTGAAGATTTTCCTAATAATATCCTCGGCAAAGCACTAGAATACCCTATCATGCTCGCGGAAAATCTTAGATTCGCTTTCGCAGTTCCAATTCAATTTAAAGGTGTTCTCAAAGGAGTATTATTGGTAGGTAATAGAACAACTCAGCCTATTTCTGAAAGTGACCAGCAAACGATCCTTGATGCAGCGAAAAAATTGGAAAAGGAATTAAACAGCTCAATTTAACGGCAACAGGAGGACTATGTATGGACTGGAATAATCATTTGGAAAAGGAAAAAGAGAATTTTTCTGGGTCCGGCGATGCGACAATTCTCGTCAATGAATCTGGCATCATCTCTTTTGCGAATCAACGGGTATATGAAAATTTTGGTTATTCAAATCATGAATTAATAGGAGAAAAAATTTTGAATCTTATGCCAGGAGCAAACCTTCAGGCAAGTGGGGAAGGAGAAATAATCCACCAGCTCGGAATTCACAAGGATGGTCATGCTTTTTCCCTTTTTTTCAGGATGAATGCCTTTTCTCTTGAAAAAGAGGTCCATTACTTAGTCGTGTTCCATAAAGTGAAAGACCAATCACGGCTTAATCAAAATCAATCCTATCCCATAAATGAGCTGGTTGATATAATGTACGCAATAGATGAATCAACGATTGTTGCTTTTACAGATGAAAAAGGCAAGATAAAATCCTTCAATAAGAAATTTTGTGAGGTATCCAAATATTCAGCATCAGAGCTTTTAGGGAAAGATCATCGAATTATCAATTCAGGTCATCATTCAAAGCAATTTATGCAAAATCTTTGGAGAACAATCTCAGCAGGAAGTGTATGGCAAGGCGAGGTTAAGAACAGAGCAAAGGATGGAACCTATTATTGGGTAGATACCACAATTGTCCCTTTCTTAAATGAAATGGGGAAACCGTATAAATACCTGGCAATTCGGAAGGAAATTACCGAATATAAACGAGTTGTAGAGGAACTGAAAAAATCCGTACACAAACTGGTCGATTTTCAATTTGCTTTGGATGCTTCATCAATTGTAGCAATAACCGATCAAAAAGGGACCATCAAATATGTTAATGATCAATTTTGCAGGATTTCCAAATTTTCAAAGGAAGAGCTGATTGGACAGAATCACCGAATTATTAACTCGGGATTTCATTCTAGAGAATTTTTCAATGATCTATGGAAAATGATTTCATCCGGGAATGTATGGAAAGGCGAGATTAAAAATATGACCAAGGATGGAACTTATTATTGGGTAGATACGACAATAGTTCCGTTTCTTGATGAGCACAAAAAACCTTACCAGTATTTGGCGATTCGCCATGAAGTGACCAATAGGAAGATTGCGGAAGAAGAGATTCAGAAAATGACGGGTAAAATCATTGATGTTCAGGAAGATGAAAGGAAACGCCTTTCCCGCGAGCTTCACGATGGTATCGGACAGAACCTGTACAGCCATCTCATCACGATTAACAGGCTGCAGGCAGAAATGAGTCATCCCCTGTTAGATCAGATGCGAGATGAAGCGACTGAAATAATCGAAGAACTTCGACACCTATCATGGGAACTGCGGCCATCAGTACTCGATGATCTTGGTTTATTTCCTGCCATTCGCTCTTATTTGGTCCGGTTTTCAGAGCATCATCATATCAGGGTCCATTTTGACTGTTATTTAAATTGCCGTCTGAACACAAACAAAGAAATTACCATTTACCGTATAATCCAAGAAGCATTAACGAATATTCGTAAATATGCTCATACTCAAGAAGCAACAGTCACGATTCGGGAAATTGATGAAGAAATTCGTGTGGTCATAGAGGATAAAGGAAAGGGCTTTGATATTAAAAAGGTTACCCGTGGCGTAGGCTTATTCAGTATGGAGGAGAGAGCCAGAGCTGCCGGTGGAAACCTTTCCATTCATTCAGTAGAGGAAAGAGGGACAAAAGTATTTTTGGAAATACCTTTGTAGAGAAATCCAAGTCAATTTATATACAAGGAATTCCTGGGGGGGTCCCATTGGGGCTGCAGTTAGAACTATGCCTCAAAAACTAAAGCTGAAAGTTTTGAAGAAAAACGCTAAGAAGCTAATAGGATTAAGTGCTCATGTTTTATAATAGAAAACACCTATCTAATGAATTATTAACTAAAAACTTAAAAACATGAAGGAGAAAAAGTATGCAGGCACATAACAAAACCGTCGTGAAGTCCATGCAGATCCTTACCCTTTTCATAAATCATCCGAAACTCACCTTTAATGAGATGGTGGAACTTTCCGACCTGCCGAAAACCTCTTTGCACCGTATGGTGGGATCATTAGAAGAAATGGGATTTTTAACAAGGGACGATGACGGCCATTATTCACTTGGACTGATATTCTTGCAGTTTGGTCAACTGGTAGGGGAGCGTTTGGATATCAGATCAATTGCCTATCCCATCATGAAAGACCTTCGGGATGATGTAGAAGAAGCAGTGAATTTAATTGTGAGGGATAAGGACGAAGCCATGTACATTGAAAAGGTGGACACATTGCATCCTGTTCGACTTTATACATCTATTGGAAGGCGTTCGCCATTATACGCTGGCGATTCTCGAATCATACTAGCGCATTTGCCAGAAGAAGAGCGTGAAGCTTATTTGGAAAGTATTGAATTAAAACCAATTGCCATTGGAACGATAATGGATAAAGATATACTTCGTCATGCTTTAGATGAAGCTAGAATGAAAGGTTACACGATAACTTCATCTGAACTGGAGAATTATACGAAAGCGGTGAGTGCGCCGATACTCAATGGCAAAGATCAAATAGTAGCTGGCATTAGTGTGGCTGGGATAGAGGCTAGATTTCAGGAAGGTCGTTTGCCTGAATTGATTGACAAAGTAACGAAAGCTGCCAAGGAAATTTCCATGAAACTAGGTTCTAAAAAATCTTAAAGAAACTAGAAAATGATATTTTCCAAACAATCATCTTTTAAATCGATAGTTTCCTTAATTACGATGACTTACATAAGCTGGTTGATTCCTATATAAAAAAATGAATAGGGAATAACCTGCAAAGCCACCGATCATGGTGGTTTTTTGTCTTTTATGGGCTGCTCAGCAGTAAAATGGTTGATGTTAGCAGCTTTAGGAAAGCGCATATCATCAACCATACTAACTGAGCCAAGATGCATAGGTGAACAATTTGGGATGGTTCACCTATGCAAATAAAGTAAGCAATCTACATCGCTATATTCAAGTTTTTGAATCTGGTCACAATCATACGGATGATCGTTGGTCTGCCTCTAAATATGCACAAAGTCTGATTGATTTATATTTCTCGGCACCCCGATGTCAGCCATTGTAAGTAAACCTGGTTTACGGAGGGCATCAATTTGCTTAGCGGTATTGATAATCATTGCAGCGGTTGCAGTATCCCCAAAGATGCCGTTTGGAACTATCAATCTTTGGGTTTCGTTCCCCTCGATAACGATTTCATCTTCTTGTTTAATACCTGCAGACATCGTTAAATCCAGGTGAATTTCCTTTCCGTCCGTGGTCTTGCCCGTAGAAATTTGATGAAGCCCCTTAACATCCCCAGGTTTTAAGCTAGTTAGGGGAACGGTAATATTTTCGCTTGCAATCGTTGGTTCAATTGTATTGAGTACACTTGAAAGTTTCCAATTGAGCCCATAAGCGATTAATCTGACAGACTCCTCAAGTCCTACATGTCCAATTTTATTTTGTTCAGCTAAAAATTCAAACTCTTCTTTGGTCATCCCGATTCCGACCTTCTTTTGTAAGGGAAGGCGCCTTTTCGAAACATCCACTTTACGATTGACCCTAATTTTATTAACCGTCGTCAATACTGTAGAAAAAGAAATGGCCATAGTATCCATTATGTAGCCTGGATTAATTCCGGTCCCAATGACACTAAGTCCCTTTTCTTTAGCGTAATCATCTATTTCCTGTGAAAGTACAGGATAGCGATGCCAAGGGAAAGAAAGCTCCTCACAGGTGGAAACCACTGAAAATCCATGATCTAGAAGCTCTTTGATTTGAGGCCATACTTGCTGTGCGTTTGATCCAGTTGCATGAAGGGCGACAGGGTGGTCAGCGTCAGGCCTTACTTCCTTTATATGGGAGACTACACATTTATTCGTTTCCTTTTCATTGATGAGTGAGCCAATGTCCTTACCTATCTTATCGGGATCAATATCAACAACTCCGAAAATCGATTGTGGATTGGTTTGGTAAGCACTGCGTAGTATTTCAATGCCAATGGGGCCGAGTCCGAATACTGTAAATTCAGAATATTGTTTAGCCATTCATCTCTCATCCTTTCAAAATAAGGTATAACAAAATGTTAACATTGAGAGATAAATAATAAAAATAGTTAATTTTTATATATTTATAAATAATCGTTATAAAAGGAATAACCGCAATGAATGTGTGGCTATATGCAAAAGAGGTTGCTTCACCTGAAACCGCGTGACACATAAAAAAACACCATCCTTTCTACATATTACAGAAAGAATAGCGTTTTTTTGTTTTTGGGGTAATGATATGCCCTAGCTTGCTGGGCATATGGCGGCACCCCTATAGGCATATGTTAAGGCAAATCCAATATAAAAAACCCAAAGTTGTTTAAACCTATATTAAAAGAAATTTTGATTTTTCATTGTAAAGTAATAAACAAGAGTTAAAAGAGCTAAAATCGAAAAGTTATAAAAGCTAAACCTTATAAGGTACATTTTACTTTTTTGTGGATCTCTCTTAATAAAAAGTTTAAATGAAATTACACTTGCGAGGGAAGCAACTATCGTACCAAGTCCACCTAAATTTACACCTACTAATAAAGGCTGCCAATTCACGGAGAATTTTGATAAAAAGATCGCAGCTGGTACATTGCTTATCAGTTGGCTTAAAATTATGGAACTGAAAAAGATAGATGTAGGACTTTTGAGATGTTCGCTTGCAAATGTGTGTACTACCTTTAAATCCGATATGTTTCCTATAAATATAAAAAAACATATAAAAGTAATAAGCAATAAATAATCAATTTTCTTCAATAATTTTATATCAAGTAAACATGCGGTTCCCAAAGCGATGATGAACGCAAGTTTGTAGCTTAAAACCCCAAGTATGGATGCAGATATGATGCCAAATAGAATTCCCCATACTGTTGCCCTTTTTTTATTTTTTATAGAAATATACGGAAGTTCCATTTCCAGTGTTTTACTATTCAATCTTTGATTAAGAAAGAATAATAGAATAATTCCAAGAACCACTAATAGAAGGATTGTTGTAAAAAATTGTATGGGCCTTATTCCGTAGTTAGTAAATATATAAAGATTTTGAGGATTTCCCATAGGAGTTAGGCTGCTTCCGATGTTAGCCGCAATTGTCTCTAGTATAATAGTATCTAACATAGAAGTTTGTATAATCTTACTAATTATAAGTGTTAATGGTACAAATGTTATTAATGCCACATCATTCGTTACAAGCATGGAACTAAAAAAGCATAATAAAATTAGGATTGCTGAAACACTTTTACTATTATGACATTTACTCAGTATGGCAATGGCGAACTTATCCAATAGTTTAAGATCTTCCAGAGCCTTAACTACGAGCATAAGATTAAATAAACTGACTAATACTTTAAAATCAATATATTCCAGTTTTGGTGAATGGAATAAACAGCTTACGATTGCAAACAAGAGTGATATGGTAAATACAATGTCTTTTTTTAAAATTCCAAATTTCAAGTTCACTTTTTTTCGTACTTCACATAAATATATTCTTTCATCAAATCCCCCTCCAGTACTATCTATTCTACTACATTACTCTGTTTCTTACATTTGAAATATACACTTAAAAAACACCATCATTTCCATGGAATTACAGAAAAATAGCTTTTTTTAGTTATGGGGGTAATGATTTGTCTTGGCTTGATGGGGATTAGGTGGTACCTATTAATGAACTAACGGTGCGTTAGCTGAAATCAGAGCTGTTTATAAGGGCAGCACTTTTCTTATGGAACTAAATGGGCAGGTAGTTAACAAGTTTGTTAGAAACATATGGAGTGAATAGAAAAACCGTTCAATTTTTTGAACGGATTGAATCAAATTAGTTATTTTATACAATTTATATTCCTGTTTTAATGCCAAAACCTATTAAAATTAAGCCAGTTGATTTTTGGAACGCTTTCTGGAATTTGGAGTTGTTCAACCATTTTTTTGCGTAATCAATTAGATAAACAAGAAATAGAAACCATAATACAGCGAGTAAGGTTAAGATGAAGGCTAATATAATCAATTGCTGGTTTACATTTCCATTCAAATTGACAAATTGCGGCATGATTGTTATATAAACTAAAATAGTCTTTGGATTAAGAATATTATTAAGTAATGCTTGCATAAAGGAATCCTTATTATGCCGATTTAAATACTTCGTGGGTGTATTTGCTTGTGCTTGTATTTCTTTTAAAGAAAAAGCGCTTTTAGTAAAAAAACTTTTAATCCCTAAATAAATTAAGTAGGCGGCTCCCAAATATTTGATTGTACTGAAAAGAATCACAGACTTTGCAATGACGACAGATAACCCAAGAATAGCAATAAGCGTCCAAAAAGAAAGTCCCGTTGCCATTCCGAGAACGGTATAATGTCCAGCTTTTGGACCATAGCGAAGCGTGTTTTTCACTAGGAGCATAGTATCTGCTCCGGGTATAATAACCATCATTGCAACTATTGATATGTAAGTTAGTAAGCTATCCATACTATTTCTCCCTTCTCGTTTGTTAGTGGCTACTCAAGTAACTACTTATTAATTATATTGGATGCTTATGGAAAAGGTCAACAGATTTTGCTAAGATATTAGTTACTAAGGTAGCAACTAAGGTTGTGTTGGAGGATTTATGAAAGAAAACATTTTAGAAACATTAAAAAATCTAAATTTTACCGAATATGAAGCGAAAGCATATCTTACCTTATTGGAAGAATCGCCATTGACTGGCTATGCAGTAGCAAAAAACTCCGGTGTACCACGTTCAAGAATATATGAAATTCTGGACGGTCTCGCAATAAGAGGGGATATTCTGGTTAGTCCTGGTAACACACCACAGTATACTCCTGTACCTGCAAAGGAGCTAATAAAAAACCGTCGAATGAAAGCAGAAGAGAATTTTGAACTGGCAGAAAAATCATTAGCAGAGTTTGAAAGTTCTGCAAATGACCGTGAAAATATCTGGAATATCACTGGACGCAATGAAATACTCGAAAAGGTTAAAGCTTGTATATTATCTGCTGAAAAAAGAATCCTCTTAGAGATTTGGGAAGAGGAATTCGAAGAATTGGAGTCTGAACTAAGACAGGCAGCAACTAGAGGGGTCAATGTAACAATTATTGCTTATGGGGAAATCGTATGTGATTTTGCTAATGTTTACCTCCATTATATGGGTCATGAAATTACAGAAGAGTATGGTGGACGATGGCTTGTTATTAGTGGAGATGACTCAGAAGTAGTAGCAGGTATTGTCTCGCTGGGTAAAGATAGTCGTGCGGCATGGACAATGCATGTAGGTTTGGTAATGCCAATTACAGAAGTCATGATTCATGATTTGTATCTCATGGAAATTATGGAGAAACATAGAGAGCTTTTAGAAGAAAGTTTTGGTGAAAACCTTGCCAATTTACGTAAAAAATTTTCTATCCATCCAGATTTTAAGAAACATTACATTGACTAAATTTGTACTATTTTTTCCTGTTTTAACAACAAAAAGAAAAGCATTACTTTTTTATTAATCAACGTTTTGAGGAAGTAGTATGGGGCACAGTACAAATTCAAGCTTTAACACCAGCATCCAGCGTCTATGGGCAATCCCAAGTGGCGAATATTGCTAGATGGGAATTACTAACAATGATTGATGAATATGAATGGATTTGAAGCATGGAAGCTCGCATTAGCGGAAGCATCATTTTCACCTATAGCGAAAAAATACGGGAGAGTTCCTGCAATAGTCAATGGACAATAAGAAGTTCCAGAAAATTTCATTGAAAAAGGTGAAGCCGATGCGATTGGGTCAATAAAGTCAATAATGGAGAGCTATTAGCAGTGTTAAAGCCGGAAGAAGTGTTAAGCCCGAAAGCAAAAAATAAGGTATTTGAAGTATAAATCTTCTCAATCTCACAGTGCTTTACTTGAAGAAGCAAACTAAAAAAAGCCGATTCCTTAACGTGAACTGACCCCATAAAGTTAGACAGGTTATCTCGTTAGGCAGCTTGTTAGTCATGAGCTCGGTATTGTATACCGGGCTCATCCCTTTTAATTTTGCCTTGATTCGTTTGTGATTATAGTATTCTATATATTTTGCTAGTTCTTGTTTAAAGTGTTCCACACTTTAAAATTCTTTTAGATAAAGAAGTTCCGATTTCATGATACCAAAGAAATTTTCCATAACAGATTTTATCGTAACAATTCCCTTTGCGAGACATACTTTGCGTAATGCCACGTTCCGGCATTACGGTATTGTTTCATTTGATAATGCCAGCCTTGATCGGAATGAATAAGGAGAGTATCGTCGTCTGTTAAACGTTCAAAAGCTTGATCTAACATCGTTGAAATGAGTGAGTAGGTTGGTCTTGAACCGATTGTATACGTAATGATTTCTCCATTAAATAAGTCCAATATCGTCGATAAATATAGCTTTTCTCCAAATAATTTAAACTCTGTAATATCCGTAACCCATTTCTCATTTGATTTTTCAGCTTTGAAATTCCGATCTAAAATATTTAGTGCAATCTTGCCCACAGTTCCTTTGTAAGAGCGATATTTTTTCATACGGACAAGACATTTTAGCCCTAGTTCTTTCATGATACGCTGTACCTTTTTGTGGTTTACTAGGTGTCCGCGATTTCTAAGTTCATCACGAATACGACGGTAACCAAACCGACCTTCATGTTCATCGAAAACAGATTTAATCAATACTTTCAGTTCTGCATCTGGATCAGGACGTCCGAAGTTTTTCACCCAATAGTAATACGTGCTACGCGGAATGTCTGCGAGCTGTATAAGTGCTTTCACCGGGAATGC
>NZ_JBHZPF010000042.1:0-47027 GCF_042787975.1 Peribacillus sp. YIM B13482 | reverse complement strand
AAAAAAGGTAGATTTCCTCAGAATAAACTGAGAAAAACTACCTCTATTGGCCCGAAGGGACTTTTTCAGTGCCCTCCGAATTTCAGCTATCCTTTTACTTGGTATCTAATCCTTGCTCCAAAAATCCTTTTATGTTGAACCTTAGTATTTATTCCAAGTCAATAAAGTATCTAGTGGGAAACGGACTTTTTCAAATCCTGCTTTAGTTCCTTTTCCAAGGGAGATTAACATGACAGGTTTGAATTTTTCCGGTACATTGAATGCATCCACAAATTTGGCTTCATCGAACCCTCCCATAGGGACTGTATCGTATCCTTTTGCTTTTGCTGCTAACATGATCTGCATGGAAACCAAGCCACCGTCAATCATGGCTACACTTAAAGCCTTTTCAGCAGAAAAGTTACCGTAATTATGGATGATGGAAGCTACAAATGGCTCTTTGATTTCATTCTTCATGATCCCTTTATCCACCAATTCACCATAAATTCGCTCTGCATTTTTGTAACCTTCTATATCAGCTAAAACGGCAATGACCGCAGAGGCATCAACAATTTGTTGTTGGTTATTTGCGATGGGCAGCAATTCTTGTTGGGTTTGCTTATCTTGAATCACAAGGAATCTCCATGGCTGTAAGTTTGAAGAAGACGGCGCTTGAATCGCAACCTCCAGGATTTCTCTAATTTCTTCTTCAGTCATCACGTATTCAGCATCGTATTGGCGAACAGATCTCCGTTCTTTTGCGACCGTAAGGAAGTCTGTATCAGTAAGGACCTTCGGCTTTTCTAGCGGTATATTCAATTCTTTCGATTTATTTAGGTACTCTTCTTTACTCATTGTATTTTTTGTCATTTATAATGACCTCCATTTAACTGTGTATATTACAGGAACAGTATATTACGATTACTGTTCTTTTGTCAAATACAGTTTAAGAAAAACGAAACCCTATTAGTTTCGTTTTTCACTTTAAGATTTTGATAGTAAATCAGCAATCGTCTTTTGTTCCAAGCCTTGTATAATCCAGCTCTCCATCTCGTTTTTCAAACCGCATAAAGCGTCGCGAGAAGAAGGCTGAAAGCATTTTTTATCATTCACATCAAGGAAGCCCTTTGAAAAAGGTTCGGATTTAATTGCAGCGTATATATCTGCAAGTATGATTTGTTCGGGATTTTTGGCTAGTGAATATCCGCCATCCCTGCCTTCTTTAGCTTGAATCAGCCCTGCCTTAACTAAATTACTTAATATTTTTCTGAGAAAACCCGACTCCGAATCAAGCTTATCGGCCAATTTAGCACTATTACATAATCCATCCTGATCTGCAAGAACGAGCAAAGCTTGTACTGCAAGACTAAACCACATTATACTGGATACCTTTTCAGACATTTCTTTCACCTCTCCTCTACTTTAAACTATTTTTCAATGAATATAAAACGCTGCATCGAACAATTCTTCCTAAAACCTCTTTTAAATGAACCAGCCATGCGGAAAAGCTTGCATACCCTTTTAGACCGATCGGAGTTTTTCGGAGCAGTGATAGTAATGGGAAGTAGAATCTGTCACCAAAATGAATGGATAAACACAGTACTCCCACTTGGCGTATTTTATATCACCTTCCATTAAATGCTTTTCCCCATTTTACAAAAACCAGGAAAAAAATGGACTAGTTATTTGTCCAAAATAGGTTTTTTGGGAATATGGTAAACTAACTTAATAGAATTTTCACTCAGGAAGTGTTAATGATTGATGCTAAAGACCCTCTCATCACGACTATAAGCTGGTTATTGGCTTGGAACGGAAATTAATGATCATGGCCCTCTTGGTTTTGTTCATAGCTGCTTCAGAGTATGTCCATTCTTGGGTGGTCGGTAAAATTTTCAAGATGGGGAAAGGGGGATATCATCACCTTGACATTTACAGGAGGAATGCGAAGCATCAGTGCAGGATCCGTTCTTGCGACTACCTATTTCCCTGCTGCCGTCGCTGTACCCGTTGTACTTGGTATGCTTTTTAAGCAAATGCTCGCTTCCTTTTTTGGCTTCATTATGGAGAAGCATTCCACCGTTGTTCGAAAGAAGGGTGATCAGTGAAAGATTATTTCCTAAGCATCCCTTTTCCCTTTCATTTAATTTCCAATTATAATAGACTAGTGGAACTTATTAACATGATTATCCATAAAAAATAAACAATCGGAGGTAATGAAGATGAAAATTGTTGCAATAGTGGGAAGTATTCGTAAAGAGTCTTACAACCTAAAGCTTGCCAAATATATTCAAACTAGATATCAAGATCGTTTTGATCTCGAAATCTTAAACATTCGGGACCTTCCTTTTTATGATCAAGATATTGAAAATGAGCCTCCTGCAGTCGTGAAAGAATTTAAAAGCAAAGTGGCTGATGCAGATGCAGTCCTATGGGTAACGCCTGAATACAATGGGACGATTCCAGGCGTATTGGGCAATGCCATCGATTGGTTGTCACGTGTGGATAAAGTCTTGATTGGCAAACCTTCATGGATCATGGGTGCGTCAATGGGACAATTAGGAACGGTTAAAGCTCAATTGCATTTACGTGAAATCCTATTCGCTCTAGGCATCTCCTCCCCGCTCCTTCCCGGGAATGAAGTATACGTCGGAGCCGTGCATGACAAAATCAATGACGAAGGCAGTCTTACACATGAGTCGACTGTCCAGTTTATCGATACGGTCGTCGATAACTTCATTAGCTGGTATAATCATCATACTCGTTAATGCTTTTAAGACAAGAATCCCAGCAGATCGCTCCTGCTGGGATTCTTGCTGCTTCATTCATGAGTTAAATGAGCCTTGATGGCAGTGCTCCTTCTCGATTTAAATCCTGCCTTTTCTAGGCAGATACATTCATCCTCTTCCAGCTTGGAATGAAGGATATTTCGTCATCCCGCCATCAGCAAATAAAGTGATGCCCGTTACATAACTGGATTCTGAAGATGCCAGCCATACGGCAACCGCGGCAATCTCTTCAGGCTTTCCGATATACCCCATTGGAATCATGCTTTCCAGATCCTTTTTCTTTTTGGGATCTTCAAGTTTGTCGGCATTAATTGGCGTGGCGATGGCTCCAGGTCCAATGCTGTTCACACGAATCCCTTTCGGTGCATATTCAAGCGCCAGGGTTTCCGTAAGCAACTTCACACCGCCCTTGCTTGCCGCGTAATGTACGAATAAAGGCCAGGGAATCATCTCATGTACACTGGACATGTTTATCACATTCCCTTTAACATTGTTCTCGACAAAATACTTGATCGCTTCACGGCAGCCTAAGAAATTACCGGTTAAATTGGTGTCAATTACCCTATTCCAGTCGCTTAACGGCATCTCGTGAGATGGAACGGCATTTTCTACTCCTGCATTATTAATGAATATATCAAGTTTCCCGAATTCCTTTACCGCAGATCGAACAATGTTAATCATATCTTCTTCAACCGTGACATCACATTTCACTGCAATAGCTTCCCCACCATTGTTTTTGATTTCTTCCAATACACTGTCCGCTTCCTCTGATTTAGTGCGATAATTAACCACGACCTTTGCCTTTTCCTGAACAAAGCGAATGGCCATCGCCTTTCCTAAACCAGTGGATGAACCGGTTATAACAACGACCTTACCCTCTAAATCTGTATACATTCAATCACCCTCCAATTAACTTTTTGCCAATCCGAGCATAATCCCGGCTATGATAATCAAGATAATTCCTATAACGATTCCAATTAGTTGGCGCTTCGTTTTCTTTTCACGTAATATGATGATCCCGCCGAGAGTTGATATGACTATGCCCATTTGAGAAAGGGAAAAACTCGTAGCCACTCCAACACGGGGCTGGGATATGAATAAAAACATGTTCCCTGCAGCCCATATCAGTCCGGGAATTATATTGCGGATCGTATATTTGTTAAACGGTTTATGTTTAAAGGTCAATAATAGACCGCCTATCACCATCCCGATCGCTTGAGGGAACAATGCTGACCAGCCATTAACATTGAAAAGCCGGGCTACGACCACATAGACCAAATAACCGAACGTCGAGATGAGGAGAATAATGATTCCTTTTTTCAAGTTTCCCGATTTGCCCTCTTTTGATTCTTTATCTTCCAAGGAGGTCAAGACAATTCCTATAATAATGAAAACTAGTGCCAAAACGCCTAAAATGACCGCTTTCATAGTAGACCATTCGTGAAAAACAATGACCCCGAATAAAGTCGTTGAAATGAGCTGTAATCCAGTTGATATCGGCATCGTTTTGGAAACACCCATTAAATCAATGCTCTTAAGCTGATTAGCTTGTCCAACGGCCCAAAACAATCCAGAAACGATCCCGACGCCAAACACCAAAAGTGACAACTTGATATCGGCAAAAATATAAACACCAATTGAAAAAATCAAGGCGCCAATCGTTGTACCTAGTGTTTGACTATAGGGTCCCCCCCCAAGTTTCACATTAAATAAAACGATGCTTCCCCAGAATAATGCAGGCAAGAGAGCTAATAATATATCCATCTTCAACCCCCATATTTGTATGTACTAACGGAAATTTCATTTTATATTCTCTTAATATGTTGTTCGCATTATTTGAATTGAACCTCGGTAATTTTATCCAGTTCCCGCAGAAATAGTGTTCAACACAAAAAGGGCTGCAGTCTCAGCCCTTTTTGACGATAGTGATATTAATTGCAGCTACCCACCATGTTATGATGTTGCATGTCCATTTCCGAATCATCACTACCTTGAAATAATCACTTTCATAAACAGCCGTCGTTCCGATAAAGATGAGGGAGAACAAGAGAGTCAGAAAGAAAAGGAGCAAATCCCCTCCCACTTTTTGTTTCTTTTACATCCTCTCTCTTTATATAAAAAGTCACAAAGAATATACTGGGAAGGTATTCAGATTCATCGAAATGATCATGAAAGTTTGTGAATCAAGAGCCAGCATGACCCCAAGCATGGCTCCTATCAGTGTTGTTGATAGAGACTCCATAACCGCTGTTAAACCGAATGGCCTTCCGCTATTGATGCTGCCACTGCACATATTGAGATGGCCAGAACGGTAAAACCGCAGCTTGCCGGGCAACAGGAATGGCAGCATTAAACTTGCCGTTATACTTAACATCATGACCATGCATTTACCCAGGCTAACACCAATATGATTATGGTGAAATACTCTAGTTAGCAAATGCAAAATCCAGTAGCCTATATGTTATGAAAGATGAAGTATCCTTGCACCTTACTGAGCAATAATAGTTATTGTGAAATTAATGAGTTATTAATGAATGATCTTATTATATCGGGGGCGTTAGTTTGAAAAAAGACAGCCGTAGTGCTGTCTTTTTAATTATGAGATTATAAATAATATACGAACAGAGCCCAATAAAAAAGCAAACCATATGTAGGTTTGCTTCTTTTCTTAGATGATGGAACTTACTTCTTCAAATGATAGGGAACTGTCGCAACAACTACATTTCTTCTATAAAGCAAGTAGGCCTTAATCAGTAAACTTGATTGGTTATGAAGAATATTGTGCCAGCCTTTCTTCGGAATAAATTGCGGGATTATTACCGTAACTTTATAGTTGGATTCACTCGCTTTATGTTCAACTGTATCCACGAATTTAGTTAATGGCTGTATGATACTCCTGTAATAAGAGTTTAGTGTGACGAGTCTAACATCTGGCTGCCACTTTTTCCACTTTTCTTCAAATTTCTTTTCATCTTCTCTTTCAAAAGCAACATAAACGGCAATGACCTGATGTGCTGATAGAGATTTAGCATAATTTAAAGAGTTCTCAACCACATGAGTTATACCGGCCACAGGCACAATAATGATATTCCCTTCTATTGGCAAGATGGGCTCACAAGTTGTAATCCTTAGCTGGTCTCCGACTGCTTCATAATGCTTCCTAATTCGATGAAAAATTAAAATGATGATAGGTAAAAAAATCAAAACAGGCCAAACCTGAGTAAATTTGGTTAAAAAGAATATCATCGTGACGATAAAACTAATAGTGGCACCAATTGAATTAATGGTTAATTTCATGATCCAGCCTTTTGGCTTTTCGCGTATCCATTTGACAATCATCCCGGTCTGGGAAAACGTAAATGGAATAAATACCCCTACCGCATAAAGTGGAATAAGATTTTCTGTATGTCCCCCAAATGCGACTATTAAGATGATGGATGCAAGTCCTAGTATGATAATTCCATTGGAATATCCTAATCGGTCCCCTCTAATCGTAAACGCCCTTGGTATGAATTTATCTTTTGCAAGATTCACCGCAAGCAAGGGGAAAGCGGAATAGCCAGTATTGGCAGCAAGAATCAAGATCAATGCAGTCGTACCTTGAATGAAGAAATACATGAAATTCCGACCAAAGATCTCTTCAGCAATCTGCGAGACGACCGTTACCTCTGCGCTAGGAACAATGCTTAAATAGTAGGCTAAGAATACGATTCCCGTAAATAATACAGCCAGTAAGGAACCCATAGCTATTAAAGTTTTTGCAGCATTATTCGGAGCTGGGTCTTTAAAGTTCGGAATCGCATTGGAAATCGCTTCGACTCCTGTCAATGCGGAACTTCCTGATGCAAATGCTCTTAGCAGTATGAATAAACTGATGCCCGCTACTGGAGTCCCGATTGGCGCGTGTAATTCCGGTGAGACTCCTCCTGTCAGGATTTTGTAAATTCCTACACCAATCAAGATGAACAATGCTAAAACGAATAGATACACCGGATAGGCCAAAACAGAGGCCGACTCCGTAACCCCTCTTAGATTAAGGATGGTAAGCAGAAATACAAAAACGATGGCTATGCCTACATTATATGCATGAAGGCCGGGAAAGGCGGACGTGATAGCATCCGTACCTGCAGAAACACTTACAGCTACAGTTAAAATATAATCGACCAATAAGGATCCTCCAGCTATCAACCCTGGATTGATACCTAAATTGTTTTTTGAAACCACATAGGCTCCCCCGCCATGAGGATAAGCAAAAATGATTTGTCTATAGGACAAGATCAATGCAGCCAACAGTAACAATACTCCGATGGCGATGGGTATGGAATACCAGAATGCCGCAGCACCGACCGTGATCAGAACGATTAATATTTGCTCCGGTCCATAAGCAACCGAAGACAAAGCATCAGAAGATAATATCGCCAAAGCCTTGGTTTTGTTAAGCTTTTGATCACCTAGTGCATTTGATTTTAAAGGTCTCCCGATCAAAAACCTCTTTATAGAAGATAACATCAAGAATTCACCACCATTTTTAAGTTATAAGTTTATGTTACCCAGCTATAGAAAAAACAAAAAAAATGGAAAAATGCCCACAAGTCATAACTAAATAGACCTGTAGACATCCACTTTTTTGTCTAACAAGCTCCACCTTCCCTCTCATATAACGCTTACGAGGTTAGCTGTCGGATTCGGACCTAAGAGTAGCCCTACCTTGAAAGGATTCACCCCTTGGATTGTTAAAATAATCCCATACCGGACCCCCCGTACCATAAGGTTTAAGCGATTTAGAAATACGAAACTGTTGATTATCATACTCCCGTGAAATGGAAAAGTAAATGAAAATTTTGCACAGTAAAATAATAATTTATTTTAAGTGAGGCTTTGTTCTGACGTATATAACATAAGTCATCCAAGTGCATGATTCGAAGGTAGGAAAAAGGTGAATAACTTGTTAAAAAAGAGAAACTTCCCAATCAATTTTTAAGAAATGAAAGAACAAAAACGGTGGGTCCTTAAAAGGGAAAATTACCGAATTACGAAACTGTTTAAATCTCTAATTTATTAACGGTTCACCTTTCTTATTAAAAGGATCTGCCCCCGCTTGGATAGGTTTGCAATATATAAACTCCACGCTGAAAATCAAAAATTCGCTTCTTGAAATCCACTTTGATTTCCATCCAAAGGGGCATTCTTTGATTCTAATCAGTTCCTTCCTTCTTGAATTGTTCCCAAATTGCTTTTTTTAAAGACAAAGTATTTCTGGCCAATATAGTTCAGTACTGTATAAAAGATTGTTCCGATAAGTACAGCCACATTTTGCTGAATGGAAAAATGAACGGATGCTTCCAAGGATCCTGCAATGGCTTGTCCTAAAGAATAAGCCGCGGAATAACAAATCAGGATGACGCAAAAGAAACGGGCAACCCCTCTCCGCCAATCTATATCGCTTCTAAAAGTAAAAGTCCTGTTCAACAGAAAACTCGTTACTGCTCCCATACCATTGCCGAAAAAGGTAGAGATCCAGTAAGATAATTCAAGAACATTCATGAGAAAAAGCATGATGGAAAGTCCAACCCCTGTATTGACCATTCCAACCAATAAAAAGCGGATAAAGGAGTTAGTGTGTTTTAGATAGTTTTTCAATACTTGTCCGTTCATTATCTAGTTGCTCCCGTTTATTTAAATCGAGCGGATTAAATAAATCCAGATCCACAATATATTTAGGCCGGCGTTTGGATTCATTATAGATTTTACCGATATATTCCCCAATCAAGCCGACAGCAATCAACTGGAGTCCGCCGATCAACCAGATGGAGGTAATTAATGAGGTCCAACCAGTTTCGGTCTGCCCAAAAAACTTTAACCATAAAAAGTATGACCCAAAAAGTAAGCTAATGAAAAAGGAAAGACATCCTAGCCATAATACAAGCCGGATCGGTGTTACTGAAAAGGAAGTAATGCCATCAAGAGCAAAAGCAACCATCTTCTTAAATGGATATTTCGTTTCCCCTGCCAATCTTTCTTTGCGGTCATAATAAACAGAGTCCGTCTTAAACCCAATAAGCGGGACGATTCCCCGTAAAAAAAGATTCGTTTCTTCAAATCGTTCCAACTCCACGATCGCCCTTTTGCTCATTAGCCGGAAATCTGCATGATTATAGACAAGGTTGACCCCCATTTTGTTCATCATTTTATAAAAGCCAGTTGCAGATGTTCGTTTAAAAAATGAATCAAGGTCCCTTTTTTGGCGGACGCCATATACAATTTCACATCCTTCAGTGAATTTCCGAATGAATTCAGGGATGACTTGAATATCATCTTGTAAATCTGCATCAATTGAAATCACACAATCCGAGGCTTCCTTGGCTGTAAACAATCCGGCAAGGAGTGCATTTTGGTGGCCTGCATTCCGTGAAAGCTTTAGTCCACGAACATATTCATTGTTAATCGTTTCCTTATATATGATCTTCCATGTTTGATCTTTACTTCCATCATCAACCAATAGAATTTTACTTTGACCAGACACAACATTTTCTTCGACTAAACCCCTCACCAATCCACAAAGCTGGGAAATGGTATCCTGCAAAACACTTTCTTCGTTATAACAAGGTACAACAATCGTCACTATCGGTGAATTCACAATATCCCCCCCTTTTCAAATGACTCTGTATAAATGAATTTTCCAAACGGTCCCTTTCTTTGTGAAAATCCTATCCAGTTCCAACCCGTTTTCCTTCGCGTTGTTGATTGGTACGGCAGAAAATATATACTTGCCGCCTAATCCTTTAAACGCATCTACATTAATCTCCAAATTATCCAACTCTTTCTTCGAGCCTTTTTTGAACATATAATGCTTACCAAGCTCATCGGCAAATAGGTAACAACGTCCTCCCCATTCATCAAAGTAGATTCTGATGTTTTTATTCTTTGCCAATTCGTTTTCAATTATTTGACGAAATTGATGTTTGTATGTAAGCGGATAGAAATTGTTATAGCTATCGAGCGTGTAAAACCCATTAAATTGGGCGATAGCAGGATGTAGACCGATGCTTGCAACCCGATATTCTTCCTGTGGGAGGCCAATATGCTCTTCTATATCCTGAAAAAGGCTTTCTGCATAGAACTCTTTAAAAGATGGTTTTTTATTGTTAGTGATTTCTTCATTGAAACCCATTAAAACCATGATTTGAACGGCAATGAAGATTAAAAGGGTTTTCTTAGCAAATTCACTGTGTTCCCAGATGATTTTTATGGCGAGGGCAAACCCCAAGTAAATCACCATCGGCCTTAAAAAGTGAAATCTGGCAAAATTAAAAGTATCCAAGGTATGGAACCTTTCTGTTAAAGGAAGCCAGCCTTTATAAAACCAAAATGCATACCATGCGGAGAGCATAAAATTCAAACCGAACAAAAAAACAAAAACCCTTTCCTGTCTCCACAGTTTTTTGATCAAAATAATATAAAGGGCAAAAGCTGTAATCGGCAGGATGATAAGCGCATGTACAGTCATGACATGCGTATGTCCAAGAACGAAATTTTTGAAAGTAAGCTTAATGACCCACTCGAGCGGTAGCCTTGCGTGAAAATATTCATCCCTGCTGTTTGGCTCCGAATCAAAAATGAAAGAAGCAATCAAACGATACTCCACAAGACCAAAAATGAAGGTCATATAAACGATTGAAAGAAAAAACCTTAAATTCCAACCTTTTCTCCTAATCACATCCGTTATCCAAAGAAGGCCCATTGCAACCAGGAAAAAGAAAAAGCCAAGTACGATGCTTGAATATAGAGGTAAAAGTGTAAGGACCAAATAATTCTTCCACGAGTGGTCCTTGTTGCGGATATTCAAAAAAGCCCAAAGGGCTAGCGGCATCCCAAGCGTGCTGAGCATTCCCGATGGCCAAAATGGAGTAAGGGCAAAGGCTAAGGATGTTCCAACCCTAATCCATCCCGATTGGCGCCCTGTAATGAAATGTTTTTTTAATAGGATATACATACCAAAGAAAGCAATAAATCTTGTTAATGCCTGGCTTATTGCATATGCAACCATTGTCGGAAAAAGGGCATGAAGCCACACGATAATACTGAATTCACTGCCAAACGCATTTCGGGGCAGCCCATTCATAATCTGTGGAATTTTGGCGTTTATTGAACCAAATAACTCACCGCTTTCTGAAAGCACTTTATACCAGGCAAGGTTGGAATCCAAATTATCATGTACACGAATATGTGCATTTTCTCCAAGGATGAGTAGAGGAGAGAGATATAAAATTATGACGAGTAAAGCAAAAAGGATTTGTTTTCGCTCTTGATTTTCAATTGGCAAAATATACACCTCTTGACGAAATTCATATATCCATAATATTTACTTCAATGGTAAATCTATTCTTTTTCAGGGATTTATTTTCACCTTTTTTTGATATAGGTCAACCAATGACTACATAAAATGAAGGGTAGAACAAAAAGCGGAATAAAAGAACCTTAAAAAGGGGCTAGGCTATGATAAAGAAAGCCGTAATTCCAGCAGCCGGTTTAGGAACACGATTTTTACCTGCTACAAAAGCTCAACCAAAGGAAATGCTGCCGATTGTCGATAAGCCGACCATTCAATATATTATCGAGGAAGCGGTACAATCAGGGATTACAGATATTATCATCGTTACGGGGAAAAACAAACGTGCCATTGAAGATCATTTCGATAAATCCATAGAGCTTGAAATGCTACTACAAAAGAAAGGACAAAATGATCTGCTTACAATCGTGGAGAACATTTCCAATATGGTGGATATTCACTATGTAAGACAAAAGGAACCATTAGGTCTGGGGCATGCAGTTCTATGTGCCAAAACTTTTATCGGAGACGAACCTTTTGCCGTCCTATTAGGTGATGATATCGTGGATAGTCGTGTCCCAGCCTTGAAACAGCTAATGGAACGGTATAACAAGGTTCGAGCGAGCATTATCGGGTGTAAGGAAGTGTCACCTGCCGCTGTCTCAAAGTATGGGATTGTAAATTTCCAAGAACAATATGAGGATTTATTTCTGGTACGAAACTTAGTGGAAAAGCCAAAAGTTGAGGAGGCTCCATCAACACAGGCTATTATTGGCCGATATATTTTATCACCTGCCATTTTTGAAACCCTTGAAACCGTACAGCCCGATTGTAAGGGGGAAATCCAGCTTACCGAAGCTTTAGACCTTTTGCTGGAAAAGGAACCAATATATTCGTACATCATCGAGGGAAATCGATATGACGTCGGGGATAAATTCGGCTTTCTTCAAGCTTCAATAGATTTCGCCTTGAAACGACCTGAACTTCGCGATCAGCTAATATCTTATTTAAGACTGTTGTTTCCTTAATAAGGTTCATAAAAGCCTATGCCCAATTACCAAGATGTGATTGGGTCATTTTCTTAACTTCTTGCATTTTTGATTCAATGGAAAGATTTTTTGAGTTTAGTCAGCTCCAGATACATTTTAATATGACCCCAATAACATGTTCCCGTACCAAAAGCTTAAGATCTATGAATATGAAACTGTTTATTAATGGCAAATCAAAGTGAAAATTTTGAACAGAAAAAGAATAATTTATTGTTAGTGAGGTTATGTTGATAAGGTATATCAAACATATGAGATCCAGAAAGGATTGCAGAGAATCACATGCATAAAAAAAATAATCCGATAATAACCGATGAATTTTTAGATAGTGTAGTTAAGGAAATCAATGACCTATTTGGTGGACCCATTAATGAAAAAAATGATCGTTTCCAGCATGGGGACGATCAAGAAAGAAATTGAATCCTCCTTATCCACAACAAGGAGTTTCCTCTACCGGGAAATTACCCCACATCTTCTGAATCTAGTCTCAAAAAAACTCTGGCGGTTTTTATCCAGAGTTTTTTTTATGGCTAAATGCAGGCTGACTCCCCTTCTTTTCCTATATATAGCCGTATCATAAGAAATTTAAATGTTCATTATGACTTGTCCAAACAGATTTAGCTTATCCTCATAGAATGAATATACGTAACTATTTAAAAGAAAGGGGTCAAACAACATTGAGTCACACTGATGATGTCTTCCGCAATTCTCAAAAAGTGCCAAATGGAAGGCTGATTTCCGGACATACAAAGGAGTTTCAAAAAGATGCCCTTGGCTTTCTTACCCGATTGGCCAAGGAATATGGGGAGGTCGCAAAATTCCGTTTTGGACCATTCCAAAATGTTTACCTCGTTTCCAACCCTTATTTAATAAAACAAATACTAGTAACAAAACAAAAATCCTTCGTCAAATCAAAGGACCTCAAAGCTTTAAAACCACTTATTGGTGAAGGTCTGCTTACAAGTGAAAAGGACTTTCATATGCGCCAGAGAAGGCTTATTCAGCCCTCTTTCAAAAAGAATCATATTAGCCATTATGCCAAGGATATGATTGATATCACAATGGCTTATATATCAACTTGGGAACATAATGATGAACGGATAATTACAAAGGATATGATGGACATCACTCTGGGGATAGTCAGCAAGACCATGTTCAGCATAGAATTCACGGATGGCTCTGAAATTGTAGGGAAACCGCTGGACACTGTATTAAAAGCTGCAGTCAAAAGGATGAGATCGATTTTCCGGTTGCCATTATGGGTACCAACTAAAATCAACCGTGAATATAAAAAGGCGATAAAAAGCCTTGATAAAGTGATTTACGAAATTATTGAAAAACGGAAGACCGACACAGTAAAACATGAAGACATGCTTGGAATCCTGATGGATGCACGTGATGCCGAAGACGGATTAGGAATGACAAACCATCATTTACGTGATGAGTTAATGACCATTTTTCTTGCAGGTCATGAAACGACAGCAAATGCTCTTTCTTGGGCACTGTACGCACTTTCAATGAATCCTGAAATTCAATCTAAGCTTTTCTGTGAAGTGGATAGCATAATTGGTCGTAGGACACCCAGCCCTGACGATTTCATGAAATTACCATACACTCAAAATATCATACAAGAAACACTTCGAATGTACCCGCCAAGTTTTATGATATCCCGGGATGTGGAGGAGGATGTCGTTATAGGAGGATATCACTTTAAAAAAGGCGATATGATTATAATAAGTTCTTATGTGATGCAGCATGATCCAAAGTATTTTGAACAACCGGATTCTTTTATTCCTGAACGATTTGAAAACAACTTTTTGAAAAACCTGCCTATGTTCGCTTACCTTCCATTTGGCGGAGGACCCCGGGTTTGTATCGGCAATCATTTTGTCATGATGGAAGCAGTGCTTGTCCTGGCTTGCATTTCTCAACGATATAGGATAAAGCTTGCACCTGACCATCATGAAGTAACCCCACTTCCGTCCCTTACGCTCAGGCCTAAGCGTGGGCTGCGCATGGTCGTAGAAGAAAGAGAAGCGAGCCTTTGCACCTGAATCATCAACTTTTAAATGAATATGAATGATTCCCCATGAACAAAACATTTTTATCTCCTTTAAGAGACTGGCCTATTTTTTGAAAGGAGGGTTGAAAAATGTATATGCACCATTCACCAAAGATGGGTATCATCCACACTGAATTACAATATTTAGGGATGGCCTCGCAGGTATATACCGGTTATTTAGAATTTATAAGGGAAATTGATCCGGTACAAGAATCTGAAGACCAACAGCCGCTTCCTCTCCCCTTTTTATATGAGAACGAGTAGTCCCATTAGCCATTTCCTGCTCTAAACCTTATATGTTATAGAAAAACCGACCTATCAAGGTCGGTTTTTTGTTATTCAGCAGTATGTTCCATAACCGTAACCCTGGGCGTACCCGCCGCCAAATCCAGCTCCGCCGCAAAAGCTAGCTCCCACAATCACTAAAAGGATAAACAAAACGACTATAAAGGCGAAACCTCCGCCAAATCCAAAACCGCCATCACAACCACAATCTGACATATATGACATCTCCTTATTCGTTTTTATAGAAGGACTTGAACTGGTTACATCATCTTATTCACTACCAAACAAAATGACAGTGAAAATGCGTTTTAAGATAATTTTTTTAACTCTCGTCTCTTGTTCAATATGTATTTTTTTCGGAATGTATGCAAAATCGGCTTTTCCAAAAACCTCCGATTATTTTAAATAAAATTGCCCACATAATTTTTTCATTCCACTCTTAAAAAATCACTTATTATACTACTTTCCTTAATTTATTTCATAAAATTCAAATACTTTTAGATAATAAAGAACCCCTAAGGCATTTCTAAGAACAACCCAAAAGGGTATCCCACTTAATGGAATATTTTTAACTACATCATGTATATTTGGTGGTGTGTATTTATCCTATTTGACCCCAGATCTGATATTAAGCTACCTTATGGCCATCCCTTTCCTCACAGTTCTATTATTATCGATTAGTATTTGTTCGGTGCAATTGAAGCTGCGTAAACAATAAACCGACAAACGGGGTTTCTGGTTAAAATGGCACACATATACAACTATATTAGCTATCACATCTTTAAGCTTTATCTTTTTTGCATTTATCTTCAATAAGCAAAATATAATTGGAACTACTGTATGTCTTGTCACTTTAGCAATACTTATCCTTATTTCTTTTATTGTCAAACAAAAAAAGAAATAAGGAAAATCCCTGAATTTATTGGATTTCAGGGATTTTTTCTTTTCCAAAATTCTTATGGGAAATTGAAATTTGATTTTACAAATACTCGGATGCAACAACATTCTTGTTATATATTAAACATACATATGTTAAAATAACCAATGAACCAATCATCCTACAAATTCGAGGTGTATATATTGTCCATATCTAAAACAAATCGCTTATCCCTTGTAGAGCAAGTGGTTTCCCAAATCGAATCGTTAATCGAATCAGGTGAATGGGAAATTGGAAATCAGATTCCTCCTGAAATGGATTTGATCCAACAATTCGATGTAAGCAGAAATACATTAAGAGAAGCTGTACGATCACTTGTTTATGCAGGTCTTTTAGTGACGAAACAAGGAAAGGGAACATTTGTAAAGTCCTCAAGTGCCTTGGGGGCGGCATTTCAAAGAAGGATCCAGCAGTCAAGTTTATTAGAAACGTTAGAGGTCCGTCATGCCCTTGAAAGAGAGGGAGCTCAGTTAGCGGCACTGAGACGTAACCAGGGAGATATAGAAAGATTACGGCTTCATATAACAGCTTGCAGTAATGCGGCAAAAGCAAAGGATATCAAGGCTTACGAAGAAGCGGATATCCAGTTGCATAAATCGATTATGGGTTCATCACATAATGGTTTATTGATTGATTTGTACGAACATATGGAAGACTCCCTCCATGATTCCATCCATCAGATAGTCGAGATGAGTTCTGATGCGAACCTTCATCTGAACATCCATTGCAACCTTGTAGATGCAATCATCGAGCAAGATGTGAACCGGGCAATCGAAACAGTGAATGAATACATTGCACAATTCAAAAAGTCTTTAGAGTAAGTACGGAGGAGATTATGAGCATTCATCAAGCGGCAAATCAACTGGAACAAACAAAAATGGATATTAAACCCAGGTTAGGACTTCTCATCATCGGGATCATTCTTCTTGGTGCCAATCTGCGGGCTCCCTTAACATCTGTTGGCCCCCTTGTCACTTCGATCCGGGATAATTTAGGAATTTCCAATACACTATCAGGTTCCTTAACGACATTGCCTTTGCTTTCTTTCGCATTATTATCACCATTTGCGCCTAGGATAGCACGGCGGTTTGGAATGGAGCTCACCCTTTTCCTTTCCTTGATATTATTAACGATCGGGATTGGGATACGCTCTGTTGGCGGCGTATTGACATTGTTCATTGGGACCATTTTAATCGGGTTGGCCATCGCAATGGGCAATGTATTGTTACCCAGTCTGATAAAACATAACTTTGCTAGGAATATCGGTTTAATGACAGGGACATATGCAGTTTCCATGAATTTATGTGGCGCAATAGGTTCCGGGATCAGCATTCCCATTGCTACATCATCGGGTTTGGGTTGGGCTGGTGCCCTTGGATGCTGGGGAATTTTATCTCTTATTACGGTTTTCTTTTGGATGCCGCAATTAAGACGGCCATTCAAGTCAGGTAAGGATATACAAACGGCTCAAAAGGTTAAAAACATTAACTTATGGCGTTCTGGATTAGCTTGGCAGATTACTTTTTTCATGGGGTTGCAATCGTTTATCTTCTATACAGTAATTACCTGGATGCCGGAAATCCTGGAGCAAAAAGGTCTGAATGCTGATGAGGCTGGCTGGATGCTATCCATTATGCAGCTTGCCGTCATTCCCATAACATTCATTGTGCCAATTTTAGCTGGACGCTTACAAAGTCAGCACCTGTTAGTGGTCCCACCTGTCACCTTCCTTATTGCAGGGATATTCGGCATATTATACGGAAGCACTATATTCATACCAGTATGCATGATATTGATCGGAATTGGCGTCGGAACCATTTTCAGTTTATCCATGATGTTCTTTAGTCTTCGAACACAAAGTACCAATGAAGCGACGGAATTATCAGGAATGGCTCAATCATTCGGTTACCTCTTAGCTGCCATCGGACCGGTATTATTCGGATTGCTTCATGACGTTACACATAGCTGGACAATTCCCTTATTTATGTTGGTCGTTATTTCGGCACTTATTTTCATTGTTGGAATGCGTGCAGGAAAAAATGAATATGTAACTACAAATGAAAGTCTCTCATGAATTTTGTAAAAAAGAGCATACTTACATGATAAAGAACCTGTGAAAGCGTTAGAACAACGTGTTGTCGAATTAACGAAACGAATGATATAAGTTTAGTGTATTTGAAAAAAGCCATTGTTCCTGTTGAGCAATGGCCTAGACAGTGGACAAACTCGATTAAAATCAAGTTTGCCTACTGTTTTTTTATGGCTTGTACAATTTGAAAGAGGGCTATCGCCAGTACAAATCACCAAAACACATTTGTGTGACATGTCATTTTTATCAAAGTGTACCGAAAGTAAAGATATCAAAAAGTAGTGACACGTCATATTGGGCACGATTATATGATAGAAGCAGATCATCTGCGTCATCATCTAGATATAAAAACCTATCTATGCGAAAAGTAAAGAAACGATTGAGCGTGTTTTCGCAGATGAAAAAAGAATAGCATGGTGCGTTGGACTACTTAAAGGGGACTTGAAAAATTGTCCATGCAGGTGATGCACTTTCGCTGCCATGAATGTAAAGAAGATGGCCAATTGGACATGGGAAGGTCAAAAAATGGCCTAACATAGTGGGCTCGTAAAGACACAATTCCTTAATATTGAGCAAAATTCAATTTCAAAAGGGGTTCGGAATGTTTTAATTCCGAACCCCTTTTATCTGAGCCATTGCTCTTGTTGAGCAATAGCCTTTTCGTATGTAATTCCTGAATCTGCAAAATGAAAAAAGACGTACAATGTGAAGCGCACGCCTTTTTTGCCTACAATTATAATGACTTGGAAATCGCCATCTCCGCGTTCTCTTTTTTATGCATACTTCTTACTTTCCTCGTCTTTAAAAAAGCTCTTCATTGCGTGGAAAACATCTGCCTTTTGCTTAAGGATATAATACCTGAATTTTTCATTCTCGATATTCTTATAGGCTGTCATCAATGTAGAATGACGATTGTATTGATTGACTTCCCCATACCCGAACATATTGGAAACCTTCATGAGTTCTTCAACAAGCTTAACGCATCGAACGTTATCTGATGTGAGGTTATCACCGTCGGAAAAATGAAACGGATAGATATTGAACTTCGCAGGGTCATATTTATGATCAATAAGTTCTAATGCTTTTCGGTATACGGACGAACAAATCGTACCGCCGCTTTCCCCTTTTGAAAAAAAATCCTCTTCCGGAACCACTTTCGCTTCAGTATGATGGGCAATGAACTCGATTTCAACCGTTTCATATTTTGTCCGCAAGAAACGGTTCATCCAAAAGAAAAAGCTTCGAGCCATATATTTTTCCCACAACCCCATACTACCAGAAGTATCCATCATTGCCAGCACGACTGCTTTGGAATCAGGTTTCTGGATCTCATTCCAGGTTTTGAATTTAAAGTCTTCCTTATAAATAGGATGAAACCCTGGATCCCCGCTTAAAGCGTTCCGTTTGAAAGCCGATATCATCGTTTTCTTTTTATCGATATTTCCCATTAAGCCTGTCTTGCGGATATCGTTGAATTCGATATGTTCAAGCGTGTGCTCCGCCTGTTCTTTCTTCTGGAGATTAGGCAGTTCCAATTGGCTGAACAGGGCTTCCTCCAATTCCATCATCGACACTTCGGCTTCATAATAATCCTCACCGGCCTTATCACCTGCACCTTGGCCCTTACCGGCCCCGGCATCGGACGGTGAGCCATCCCTTGCAACCACATCCCCCACTTTACTGTCTCCATCGCCTTGCCCTACATGTTTGTTTTTATCATAGTTATAACGAATTTTGTATTCATCCAAGGAGCGAATGGGAATCTTGATAACATCCCGGCCATTAGACATTATGATGCTTTCTTCTGAAATTAGATCAGGCAAATTATTCTTGATCGCTTCCTGCACCTTTTCCTGATGACGTTGTTGATCATCATAGCCTTTCCGATGGAGGGACCAATTTTCCTGTGAGATAACATATTGTTGATTATTCTCTTCCGACATTCTCTTCCCCCCTTAAAAATGTTTGCACGCTTTTCATCATTCCTTCATATAATAAATTAGTGTGGGAAAGCCCACATCATTCCGGTGTCCCAATGAAAAATACTATGCGAAAAAACGGATTAAAAGAAAAGTATTACTCTATCTTATGCAGCGGTGCAGGATAATTTACCACAAAATTCAATAATGGACGTTTGCCTACGAACTAGACAAGTCATGACATGGACATACGGACCCTTTAAATATTTTTTTCTAATGTTAATGCAACATAAGTATTTATCTAGAAAACGAACAGACTTATCAGTCCTGTTCGTTTTTCAGCAGGCTTCATTTATCGGATTAGATTTTTATAAGGTAACTTAAAATATCTTTTTGATGTTAGCCGGGTACAAAATCTAAAAGCAGAGACATGCAAATACATATCAAAAAATAGCAGCAATAAACCACAACAAAAGGGTGCTCCAGTAATTTTCTGGACACCCTTTTACACAGATAGAATGATTCTGGTTGTGATATTCGTCAATCTTTATCTTCCTCAATTTCATGTTGCACTGTACCTGGGCGTTTGTCCCGCTCTTTCAATTCTTCATTCGTCCTTTGATTTTCCATCTGCTTCCCAAGTTCTTTCATCTCTTCATAATCCTTAGCCATGGAGCTGTTTTCCGGAACATGTTCTCTTTTCAATTCTTCTTTACTCATTTGCTATCACCTCCACTTATTGATACCCAATATTTCCAAATCCAAAACGTAACATATCCAATGGGAAGATGGGGTATAGATAAGACATTATGAGCAAACCAAAGGAGGTGTAAGAAGTATGCAAACAACTACACTTTATGTAAAAGAAGCAACGTCAGAAGGTCCGATTCTAAATCTAGAGTCCATACTTTTAAAAACAGAAGGCGTGGAACGTGCGATCATCGATGTTGATGATGGGGAAATTAAAATCGATCATAGCGAAGACGAACTTTCCCCCGACCAACTTATCACACTTATTGAACAGTATGGCTTGAATGTAACCAAATAGGAATCCAAAGTACCGGGCTCCCCCTAGTAGGGCCCGGTACTTTTTTTTAATTTTTAAATATCCGATACCCTGTCACCTTTAACAAATACTTTACCTTTCCTAAAAAAGGATATAAACCCCTACCCAATAGGGGGCAGGGGCAAGAAAGCATGCATTTACCGATTTAACAAGCTGCCCACATAGCGCAGCAAATCATTGGCCGAAGTGGAATTATAACCGTGCTCATCGATAAGTCTCGTAATGACTTCGTTCACCTTCTTCAGTTGCCTTTCGTCTGGTGTTTTCGTTGAAGTAGTGATTTTGACGACATCCTTCAAATCCGCGAATAGCTTCTTCTGGATTGCTTCCCGTAAACGATCATGTGAATTATAATCGAATCGCTTTCCTTTACGCGCATATGCAGAGATACGAATCAATATTTCTTCGCGGAATGCTTTTTTTGCATTCTCGGAAATTCCAATTTGCTCTTCAATCGAGCGCATCAATTTTTCATCCGGATTAATTTCTTCCCCTGTCAAAGGATCGCGCAGCCTTGATTTATTGCAGTATGCTTCGACATTGTCCAGATAATTATCCATGAGGATTTTCGCAGACTCTTCATATGAATAGACAAATGCCTTTTGCACTTCATTTTTTGCAATGGCATCATATTCTTTACGTGCAAGGGAAATGAAATTCAAATACCGCTCCCGAAGTTCGTTTGTAATGGACGGATGCTGATCAAGACCTGCTTTTAATGACATAAGTACATCCAATGCATTGATGGACGGATTTTCCTTACGAATGATCGTAGAGGAAATTCGGTTAATCACGTAACGTGGATCGATTCCGCTCATGCCTTCGTCCTGATATTCTTTCTTCAATTCATTGATGTCTGCGGAATTAAAGCCTTCCACATTTTCCCCATCATACAGCCTCATCTTTTTCAGTAAATCTATATCGCCCTTTTTGGGATCCTTCAAGCGGGTCATGATGCTGAAGATTGCCGCCACCCGTAATGTATGCGGGGCAATATGAACATCTGAGACATCACTTTCATGAATCATTTTTTCATAAATCTTTTCTTCCTCGGTAACCTTCAGATTATACGGAATAGGCATGACGATGATCCGCGAATGCAATGCCTCATTTTTCTTGTTGGAAATGAAAGCTTTATATTCCGTTTCATTCGTATGGGCCACGATAAGTTCATCTGCACTGATCAATGCAAAACGCCCTGCCTTAAAATTCCCCTCTTGTGTCAATGAAAGCAAATGCCATAAGAACTTCTCATCACATTTAAGCATCTCCTGGAATTCCATCATCCCGCGGTTCGCCTTGTTCAGTTCGCCATCAAAGCGATAGGCACGCGGATCCGATTCAGATCCATATTCGGCAATCGTCGAAAAATCGATGCTGCCCGTCAAATCAGCAATATCCTGTGACTTAGGATCAGAAGGACTGAATGTTCCAATTCCAACACGCTTATCCTCTGAAAGGAAAATACGCTCGACCATCACATCTTCAATCCTGCTTCCATACTCCTGTTCTAACCTCATTACATTCAGCGGCGATAGGTTTCCTTCAATCCGGATGCCGTATTCCTCATAAAAATCACCCCGTAAATACTGCGGAATGAGATGCAGTGGATCTTCATGCATCGGGCATCCTTTTATTGCGTAAATGGCACCAGAATCCTTTAATGAATAATTTTCAAGTCCACGCTTCAGTAAAGAAACGAGTGTAGACTTTCCTCCTGAGACCGGACCCATAAGAAGCAAAATCCGCTTACGGACATCCAGCCGCTTTGCCGCCGGATGGAAATATTCCTCGATGAGCCTTTCCAGTGAATCTTCAAGCCCAAACAACTGACCGCTGAAAAAATTGTATTTCTTTGACCCATTTACTTCCTCTATCCCTGCATCTCTGATCATGTTGTATACACGTGAATGAGCAGATTGAGCAACTAATGGCGTTTCTTTCAAAATTTCTAAGTACTCTGCGAAGGTGCCTTCCCACTTCAGCTTCTGTTCATCTTCTCTAAATTTTTCGATTTTCTTTAAAATATCCATTTAAGGAACCTCCCCCTGTCACTTTCAGAGAATACTTAAATCTATGCTCTAAGTCTGACAAACATGTCAGACTTTAAAAAGTGTCCGGGCATTGTTTAGAAACCTCCTGCACGCTCCATATATCGAAAAAGGCTTCATCATTGAACAATTGATGACAAATCGGCTGACAAGAAAAATAGTGTACACTACTGCTAAAAATTAGGGTATACTAAGCCTATACTTAAGTGGGACAATATGGGTAAAGGGAGGTCACATTATGGGCACAATTATTATCGTTGCAGTTGCTATTACATTTTTAGCCGCTATCTTTACTGCTGGTTATGAAGATAAACCGGGTGTCAAATAAAGAAAATATTAAGGCCTTTCTTACATTCCAAAAAAAGGGACAGCAAATTAAATTTGCTGTCCCTTTTCTTTGCACACCCATCCATATAAATAGAAAAAAGTCCTTTCGAACCCTGGAAGGATTTCTTAACTTTTAAAATAAATTATTAATAAACACTTCATTGATTTCATGCTTGCATGAAATCAATGAAGTGTCTTCATATTTTATACAGCGTTCTTTTTTTCCGTTTGAGATGTGATATCGTTCTCCAATGCTCTCAAGTCGTCGTTTACTTTTTTTCCTTGTTCCAAATATTCTGTTTGGAATCCACTCTTTATTGCCCACCTATAAAACACTAGTGATAAACATGTAATGAGGGCCATATCCCAACCAAATGGAATTACGTTAAGTCCACCAAACTTTTCACTGCCTAAATATGAAATGGTCATCATACAGATTAAGTAAACAACCATCCAAAGTCCTGCCGAAAAGTTTTGACGGAATCCTTTCCAGTTTATTTTTGCTTGATAATAGAAATAAACGGGAAGACCGATCATTATGATAAATAATACTTGACCTGTCAGCGGCCATCTTGCCCAATAAAGAACCAAAGAAGCAAAAACAAAGCCAAGTGGCGCAATGATGCTTAATCCTTTTAGACGTAATGGTCTGTACAAGTCCTTACCTGTGCGTCTTAGTGTCATAACAGTAACCGGACCTGTAATATAAGAGACTAAAGTGGCAACCGAAATTACCTCTGCTAGTACTCCCCAGCCCCTAAACATGAATAAAAATAAGAAAGATACACCTAGATTTAAAAACATGGCTTGACGCGGGATACCATAAAGAGGATGAAGTTTTCCAAACACGCTTGGTAAATATTTATTCTTTTCCATTCCATAAATCATTCGTGACGTTGTCGCCGTGTATGTTATTCCTGTCCCGGAAGGGGAAATAAAAGCATCGACGTATAGTAAAATGACTAGCCAGTTTATGCCTAAAACAATTGCTAAGTCAGCAAACGGTGAATTGAAATTCAAATGATGCCATCCGTTCACAATCATGGACGGATCAACGGCTCCAATAAACGCAATCTGTAATAAAACATAGATAACCGTTGCAATTAAAATGGAGCCAATCACTGCAATTGGGATCGAACGTCCAGGATTCTTTGCCTCACCTGCCATATTAATCGGACTTTGAAAACCGTTAAACGCAAAGATTATTCCAGAAGTCGCTACTGCAGTAAGTACACTTGCCCAACCATTAGGTGCCATACTTCCCGCTGACGTAAAATTGGATGCATGAAAACCAGCAAATAAAAGTGATCCAATCGTAAGTCCAGGTATAATAACCTTAAAGACTGTAATAAATGAGTTAGCTTTTGAAAACAAACTAACTGTCCAGTAATTTAATAAAAAGTAGACGATAAGTAATGCAGAGGCAATTGCCAAGCCTCCCCCTGTAAGACTTCCATTTTTCACTAAACCATGTGTCCACTGCGCCCATTCCCATGGCCATGAGCTCATATATTGAACTGAAGCAATCGCTTCAACTGGAATTACGGAAACAATTGCAATCCAGTTTGCCCAACCTGCAAGAAACCCTATGAACGAACCATGAGAGTACTGCGTGTATTTTACCATTCCCCCAGCTTCAGGAAACATTGCCCCTAATTCACTGTAAGAAAGTGCAATAAATAATATAACAACCATTCCTATAATCCAAGAGATAATGGCAGCTGGTCCTGCGATTTGTGCCGCTCTCCAAGCTCCAAATAACCAACCTGATCCAATAATAGACCCGAGTCCTACCATCGTTAATGAGAACGTTCCCATCTTTCGCTGTAAATTATTCATATGTTCATCACCATGCTTTCCAAAAATTCATTCCTTTAAATAACGTTTTAAAGTAACTGGATTTATGATTTGTGCTAGTGTACGCCCAAATAAATCTTAATGTAATTGCTGCATTCAGATCACCTCTTATTAAGCGCCTAACTTTTGATTGGAATATCTTAAGGTTGTCCCCTTTATGAGAACAATATTTTCTGCTTTTTTAGAAAATGCTTAGATCCCATTCTTCTGCCATATGTTTCAATAGCATACTACCTGTCACGCTATTCCCATATTCATCAATTGCCGGCGCATAAATACCAATACCACATCCACCTTTGAAGGGCATTCCGCTTCTGGCACTTGGAGGAACTGATGCCATAATTCCACCCGATACTCCACTTTTGGCTGGCACCCCAACAAAAGCCGCAAATTTCCCCGAAGCATTGTACATTCCACAAGTAAGCATTAACGCTTTGGCTAGTTTAGCCACTTTTTTAGGGAGAACTTGTACTTGACGTATAGGATGGTATCCATCTAGTGCGAGAATCAATCCAATCAGGGCTATGTCTTCTGTAGTCACTTCTATGGAACATTGCTTCAGGTAAACCTCTAAAGCCTCCTCTACATCAGATTCTAAATAATTCATCTCTTTTAAATAATGTGCTAAAGCTCTATTTCTATGAGCGGTTAGCACCTCAGATTGAAACACTTCCTCATTGATGATTGGGCGCTTCCCTAACAAATTTTCAAATAATGCAAGGAGAAATTCCAATTTTTTTTGTGAAGACTCCCCTGGCAGAAGCGAAGCTACAGTAATCGCCCCAGCATTTATCATAGGATTAAACGGTTTTCCTGGCTTATGCATTTCTAAACGAATGATTGAATTGAAAGCATCCCCAGTTGGTTCCACATCGACCCTATCCAACACATAAGAAATGCCGCAACCCAAGCATGCTGCTATAAAGCTGACCACTTTTGAAATACTTTGTAACGTGAAAGGGACTTCCCAATCTCCTGACTTTATCATGTTTCCACCTGGCTCTAGTATGCAAATACCTAACTGCGATAAGTGTGTATTCCTCAACGCAGGTATATAATTGGCGGTTTGTCCTTCAGTAGCATAGGGTTTGTAATTTGCTACCCATTCATCCAAGCAGGCTTGCTTTTGATTATTAACATGAATGTTATAATCTTTTGTTAATTCTCCAACCACTTTCTTCCACCTCTTCATTGTTGTGCTTAACTTTAATGGATTAGATGAAAACATAATGAATATTCTAAATATTGTTAAGCGCTTTCAAAAGTTTTTACCTACCTTGAATTTTAAAACGGGAACTACATAATCTTACAAAAACCTACAAAATCTAAAAAATAAAAATCCTTTAAAAGCAAAAACGGGATTCTTTTCACATGTTTTGATACTATTTTTGTGGATAGAAAAAAAGATTGTTTTTTCCGTATTTTTACTAATACGTTCTATTAAGCAAAGTAAGCATTGTATTGAAGCCGCTGAAACTGTATACTGATTTTTTAAACAATTGGGAGGTGAACGCCTTGAATCTCGGTACGTTAATGAAAAAAGAGGTCAATATCCTTGCTCTGATGTTGTTAACAGTCCCATTAGCTGGTGAATTGAGTTTTTATCCTTTAAATGAAACGTTTCGGATAAGTTTTGGTCCGCCTGCACTTTTCTTCTTTTTACTATTATTACAGAAAACACCTGCTATTTTATCGGGTGCCTTGACAGGAACGATGGTTGTGTTATTTCGTATCCTAATAGACTTTTTCACAAATGATAATTTTCACTGGGCGTCCACTTTTCAAGAACAGTATCCCAGTTTTTTCTTTTATTTCACCTATTCCTTTCTTTTTTCTTTAGTGAAAATCAACCGCTTTCAAAACCGGTCTTTGATTATTGGATTTATTGGCCTCATTATCGAAATATTATCCGACACTGCAGAATTAATCATTCAATATTTTGTATTAGAAACAACAATTACGTTAGGTTCATTAAATGAGATGATCGTGATCGCATTCGGACACAGTTTTATCGTTTTAAGCTTTTTTAATATGATGAAACTTTATGAGGCACAATCAAGAGAAAGGCAAATCAGAAAACAAAATGAACACATGCTGATGCTCATTTCCAATTTATATGAGGAAACGATTCATTTAAGAAAAACATTAAAAAATGCAGAGAATATAACAAAGGAATCGTATGATTTGTATCGCGATTTAAAAGAACGGGAAAAACGGGAAAAGCAACCCCATGTTCTTACACAGCAATATAGTCAAAGAGCATTGCGCATTGCGGGTGAAATGCATGAAGTTAAGAAAGATAATCAACGAATTTTTGCTGGTCTCTCTAAATTGATTTCTAATGAGAGTTTTAAGGATTATATGGAAGCTGCTGAACTTATTCGATTAATTATCCGAATTAATGAAAAATATGCCTTATCACTTGGAAAGGATATTCAATTTGAATACTCTTTAGATGGAAACACCGATTCACATTATCATGTATATACCGTATTATCTCTTTTCAATAATTTAGTCGCAAATGCAGTGGAGGCAATTAAAGAAAAGGGAATCATTAGTTTAAGTTTGAGTGAACTTTGCGATAATGTAGAATTTAAAGTTGCTGATAATGGTCCTGGGATCCCTAAAAAATATCAGACCGTTATATTTAAACCTGGATTCACTTCAAAATATGATCATTTCGGGACCCCTTCAACAGGGATTGGACTCTCATATGTTAAAGAAGTTGTGAAAGAACTGGGAGGGGATATCCTATTTGAGAGTAAGATTGACGGCGCTGTTTTTTCTATAAAGTTACCAATCCATAAGTTGATACAGAAAGGATGATTCCATGCGTTTTTTTATAACAGATGATGATTGTGCTATACGTTCGAACTTAAGCCAAATTATAGAGAACGAAGATTTAGGAGAAGTGGTAGAGGAAGCGGAAGATGGCAGTCAATTAGAAGGACATATTTTGAATTTAAAACAAATTGATATATTATTTATTGATTTATTAATGCCCATCCGGGATGGCATTGAGACACTTCGTCATATAAAAAGTACATTTAATGGAAAAATAATAATGATTTCACAGGTTGAATCAAAAGAGCTGATTGGTGAGGCATACTCACTCGGAATCGATTATTATATTACTAAACCAATTAATCGCATTGAAATATTAACAGTTATCCGAAAGGTCATGGAACGTATTCATTTAGAAAGATCGATCACTAATATCCAAGCCTCTTTAAATAGTGTATTGAATTTTGAACAGCCAAAGGCTGATAAATCAAATAATTTTAATGAAAAAAGCATAAAAGAGGTGGGCGAATTTTTATTATCGGAATTAGGGGTTGTGGGAGAAAATGGGGCAAAGGATTTAATTGAAATGCTTCAGTATTTATTCATGTATGAACGGACATTTACTTTTGAACAGCATTTCCCGACTCTTAAAGATATCTTTGAAGAAATTACAAAAAAAAAGCTCGGAGCATCAGCTGCGCAAGTTGATATTAATCGAGAAATGAAAGCTGCCGAACAGCGAATACGCAGAACGATCAACCATTCGTTAAATCATTTTGCTTCGCTCGGTTTAACGGATTTTTCAAATCCAAAGTTTGAAAATTACGCTTCTAAATTTTTTGATTTCACAGTCGTTCGCCAAAAGATGAAAGAACTGCAAAATGATTCAACGATCGTCCTTACTCCTACCCGGGTAAATACAAAAAAATTCATTCAAGTATTTTTTTTCGAAGCGAAACGATTGAATCCAGAGGAAATAAATAGATATAGATAAATTCCATAATTAAAAATAAATAACTATGGAATTTTGTTTGATTCTACAAAAGGAAGTGCTCAAAAAAAGCGTAAAATCCCCTGAAAGATTTCAAGGGATTTTAGCAATGAACTCACTTCTTCAACAATAAATACATGAAATAAGGAGCACCGATCAATGCAACCATGATACCTGCAGGAATCCCCTCAGGTTCAACAATATTACGACCTATTGTATCGGCAAGCAACAATAGCCATCCACCGATTAAAATGGCAACTGGAATGAATAATTGATTTCGAGGTCCCACCAAAGATTTTGCTATATGGGGGGCCATGAGTCCAATGAATGCAATTCCGCCTGTAACAGAAACGGCAGCCGCAGCCAGTGCGACAGCTGTGATTAGCAATACGATCCGTTCCTTTTCAATCGATACGCCCACTCCAATTGCGATTGGTTCACTTAAACCAAGCAGATTCAAACGGTTTGCTTTATATAAAGTGAATGGAATGAGGATGATTAACCATGGAAGAATAGCCCAAATGAAGGGCCAATCCGTACCCCATATATTTCCCGCCAACCATTTTGCAATGAAATCGACTTTTGCCCGTTCCGCTGATGAAATGAGGACAATCATCAAGCCTGAAAGCGCCATTGAAAATCCTACGCCAATCAAAACTAACCGAACAGGTTCAAGGCCAGCCCTTTTCTTAAATGAGAGTATATATATTAAACAGGCCGCCAGTAACGCGCCTATAAAAGCGACAAGTGGGATCATGTAAACAAACGAACCTGTATCAATCGGGAAAAACAAAAAGAAAGCGGCAATGGCAACACCAGCTCCTGAGTTGATTCCGATGATTCCGGGATCGGCTAAATCATTACGTGTGATTCCCTGTAAAATGGCTCCCGACAGTGCAAGGGCCATGCCTGCTAAAAGGGTAATGATGATCCGCGGTAATCGGACAGAATATAAAATGAATTCCTCTTTAAACGTCCCTTGCCCGAAAAGCGTTGGAATCAGTCGCCCTAAAGAAAGATTCGAATACCCCGAACATGTCCCAATAATGATCGTTATGATTATGAGTGCGAATAATGCACCTAATATCCATCGCTGTTTTTTGATTAAAGCTGACTGGATCATGAAAATGATTTACCTCCTTTACGCACGATTAGGAGGAAGAAAGGTAAACCTATCATCGCAACAACCGCTACCACAGGTGTTTCATATGGAGAATTTATTGTCCGGCCTATCGTATCGGCAAGAAGCATGAAAGTGGCGCCTGAAATCGCTGACATAGGCAGGATGAATCGATAATCCGTACCAACGATTGCCCTAACCATATGGGGGACCATTAACCCGATGAATACCATATTCCCAACAAGAGCAACGGCAGCACCAGCTAGGAGAATGATGACTACGAAGAGGACCGCCTTTATTTATGTTGTCTTTTGACCTAATCCTAACGCCACTTCTTCACTTAAGCTAAGTATTGTGAGCTGTCTAGAAAAGATAAAGGAGATCAGGATGCCTATTACAATAACTGGGACGATTACACGGAGCTGCCCCTATGATGTTCCGATATTCCCGCCTGCAGTCCACATCGAAACATCCTTTGATACCTTGAAATAAATACCGACCCCTTCCGAAACGGCAAATAGGAATGCAGAGACTGCAGCACCAGCCAATACGATCCGTAAAGGAGAAAATCCTCCCTTTTTCATCGCACCTATGCCGAAAACCATGGTAGCCCCCACTGCGGATCCAATAAAACACGCAGTCATTATCCCTAAGTTATTAGCTGAAGGAATAAATGCCAAAGTTATGGCGAGACCTGCATTGGCACCTGCCGTCAATCCAAGCAACCCTGGATCAGCAAGTGGATTTCTAGTCATTCCCTGCATGATGGCACCAGAAACGGCAAGTGCCGCACCAACAAAGATTGCACCCACTTCACGGACCGGATTTCCCGAATGATGGAAATCTTATCACCGGTAGCATTTGATGTCAGTGCTTGCCAGACATCTTTGACGGTAGCATCTGCCGCACCAAATGCCATCGAAATAAAGAACATGCCCATGGATGCAGCAATCCCGATGATCAGTTTATATATAAATGGGATGAAACGTTTATTCTCATTAGTCATCTGTCTCTCATCTCTTTATTTATAGAATAAAAGGAGAGGTATTTGAATCCCTCTCCTCGCTGTATTATTTACCTAGAAAACTTTTGGAAAAGAAGTCTATTTGGTAATCTAATGTTATTGGATCATTGAAGTAAAATTCTTTCGCATTAGCTTCAAATAGTTGATTGTTTTTAACAGCAGGAATGTTTTTATACGTATCTGTTTATTGGAATGAATTATCCTCATCTTTATTATTACTCAAAATCACATAATCACCGGCATAGTCTGCCAGAACTTCTAAAGATAAAGCAAAGTAACCATCTTTCAACGCCACTTCTTTTACTTTTTCAGGCATGGCCAAATTCATTTCTTGATAAAGGATTTCCGTTCCACGTCCCCAATTATCACCAAATACATAGAACTGTTTGTCAAACTTTTCAAATACGGAAACGGTAGTATCTTCACCGATTTTAGCTTTTATGTCTTCACCGGTTGTTTTTGCACGTTTTTTGAAATCATCCACCCAAGCCTGGGCTTCTTTTTCTTTATTCAAAAGCTTACCAATTTCTATGTGCTGCGTTAAATAGTCCACTTTTCCGTATGTATACGTAACGGTTGGAGCAATTTCACTTAATTTATCGACATTTTTAATCGTTGATAAACCAATGATTAAATCCGGATTCAACTCCATGATCTTTTCCAGGTTTTCGTCCGTCACTTCTTCGACATCCTTTAGTTCTTTAAAGTTCGGGTTCATTTTAGACCAGGAATCTACCCCTACAAGGTTAACATCCAAAGCCATTACGTTACCTGCGAAAGTAGATAGTACTACAACGCGCTTTGGATCTGCAGGAACTTCAACAGGGCCGTTTTCAGATTGGTAAGTGATTGTACCTGATTTTTCCTTTTTGGAAGTGGAGCCTTTTTCTTTTTTGGTCGACTCGTTACCACAAGCACTAATAATTAACACTAACAGCAGTATAAACGGGATCATTATCTTTTTCATTTGATGTCAAATCTCCTTTTAATAAATTGTAGGTGCTGCACATTGGTTTGTTCGTTCGTTGATTTCGTCCGATTACCGCATCAATATGGAATACTTCCTTAAGCACATCATGAGTGATGACTTCTTCACAATCTCCTGCTTTGACTATTTCCCCTTCTTTTAAGGCAATGATATAGTCGGCAAAGCCAGCAGCTTGGTTTAAATCATGAAGGACCATGACAATCGTACGTCCCTGTTCTACATTCAGCCTCTGTAATAGTTCTAAAACCTCTAGTTGATGCGCCATATCCAAATAGGTGGTCGGCTCATCGAGGAAGATGATTTCCGTTTCCTGGGCAAGGGCCATGGCAATCCAAACACGCTGGCGCTGGCCACCTGAAAGAGCATCCACCGGACGGAACTTAAAGTCTTTCATGCCGGTCACTTCAAGTGCCCAATCAATCACATCATAGTCCTTTTGGGTCAGACGCCCAAAACCTTTTTGATAGGGAAAGCGCCCATATGATACGAGCTCGCCAACTGTCAAACCACTTGCACTCTCGGGTGGCTGCGGAAGTATGGCCATTTTTCTTGCAAGGATCTTAGTGCTTTCTTTTGAGATATTCACCCCATCTAAAATAACCGTACCTGATTGGTTTGGAATGATCCGGGTGATCGCTTTCAAAAGTGTGGATTTCCCACATCCATTTGAACCGATGATCGTTGTGATTTTTTTATCTGGAATTTCCACACTGAGATCTTTTACAATTAAATGTTCATCGTACCCAATATTTAAATTCTCTGTATATAGGCGAACCATTTTTTAACCTCCATTTACTGAAAAATAGGTAAGTAAAGACTCAATTGAAAATGATTATCATTACCAATACTTTAATCCTATAATTCTATCTAAATATATTGTCAATAGTTAGTTCATGGGTATATAAGAAGACAACCTTTTAGAACTTTCGCCTGAAAAGTTTTACCAATTGATAAATGAAAACAGTGAAGATCCCGGAAATAATTCCGGGATCTTCACTGTTTGGCGCATGCTCAGGATTTTGAAAGGATGTCCCTTAAGTCATCAATCAATGTTTCTTAAATCCTTGCTTCTCCACGTAATCTTTCATGTACAGCCTGCTTTTTTTTCCAAGCATGCCAGCCATTTGCTCGGTCCAGGTGTCTTTTCGTTTACCTTTAGTCCGGCTTTCGTAATAACTGGAAATCGTTTCATTGTACTCTTCAAGTTGTCCGATGAACTCCTGCTTATCCTCCTGATATCCATTTTCATGATAGATATTGGACTTCGGCAAACGGGGCTTTTTATCCGAACGGTTTTTCGGATATCCAACCACTAAAGCGAATAATGGAATAACCCGGTGCGGTATATTCAAAACCTCAGACACTTCCGGGAGATTATTGCGTATCCCGCCGATATAGCAAATGCCAAGTTCCATCGATTCTGCGGCCAATGCTGCATTTTGAGCCGCCAGAGCAGCGTCAATACAGGCAACCATGAATTTCTCCGTACTTTCAATCGATTCAGTCAGGTCCATGTTTTCCATTTCGGAAACCATATCCTGACGATATAAATCGGCGCAAAAGACGAATAGATGTCCATTCTTCTCTACATAAGATTGTGGTCCGGCAAGTTCAGCAAGCTTGGCTTTCTTTTCCGGATCGGTTATCCCTATGATTGAATACGCTTGAATATAACTTGAAGTCGATGCAGCCTGGGCGCATTCCACAATCGTATTGATTTGCTCCTCAGACAATGGCTTGTCCTCAAAAGAACGAATGGAACGGTGATCTAAAATCTTCTCAATTATTTTATTCAAAGCTCTCACCCCTATTGAATATGTAAAGTGAAAAATCCATCATCGGGGCTGTAATTCCCCCGATGACAGTAAGCCAGTGATGACACTCAACCTTTTGTTTTCAAATCCAATTCACGGTAATTTTGCTGTCTCAATGCTTCATAAATCAAGATGGCAGCCGTGTTCGACAGATTAAGGGAACGTACTTTATCCGTCATTGGAATCCGAAGGCACCGATCCATATTTTCTTGGATCAGCTCTTTCGGGAGACCCGTCGTTTCACGGCCAAAAATGAAGTATATCTCACTGTCTTGATCACTGTAATCGAAGCTGGAATGCGGCTGCTCGCCGAATTTCGTTAAGTAATAAAATTCACCGCCGGCATTCTTTTCGTAAAACTCTTCTAACGAATCATAATAATGGATCTTTACATTCTCCCAGTAATCGAGCCCAGCCCGTTTGAGCTGTTTGTCATCCGTTGAGAAACCAAGCGGGCGAATGAGATGCAAAGACGTATCCGTCCCTGCACACGTTCTTGCAATATTGCCTGTATTTGCTGGAATCTGTGGTTGATATAAAACTACATGTATTGCCACTTCATATTCACCTCTAGTTTGAACTTCACCTTAATTATAGCATTAAACAAAAAAGACTAAAAACCAATCACCCTCCATCCAAAATCACAAAGAATTTATAAACGATGTTCGGTGTATATCTAGTCGAATCCTCATACGTCCAATACCGGTGACGGCTATTCATCGTATGGGCATTCACAAGCGGCATCCCATCCTGATCCTTCGCGGTTACAATCAAGTTATGATCAAACCGTCCGTCCCCTTCAAAATCTATACAGAGGATATCACCCAAATTCAATTCCTCTGCCGTCTCCACCTGCTTTGTCCTGATGGCATTCCCGGATTTTAGCAGATGATATAAAGAATGTGCCGTCGTCCAAGTGTAACTCCAGCTTTTTCCTCTTATCCACCAGCCCTTACTTTTGTTTGGCGCCCCCCACATCGGAATTCCTCCCGCATGTAGACATTGTGAAATGAAATTCGTACAATCATCAGTGAATTTATGATACCTTGGATTGAATTCATTCCACCAACGCTCGGCATATTGGACGGCCTTCATCCGCTCATACTTATATGCAAGACGATTTGCGCCGGGATCACATTTTGGCTGTGCCTCTTCCGTTTCAAAGCTGGGAACCAACTCACATTCATCCACTATATACCCATTTCGAAATCGAGCTTCCCTTTCTTCCATTTCTTCTTCAATATAAAATGAATCCTCCTTTTTCAATAAATATTGCAGGTGCACTTGATAAGTCAGGACTGTATCCATGTCTTCCTTTCTCTTCGAATGAACCTTGCCTGCTGCATTCACCCGAACAATTTCCGCTGCACGGTTCCTCATCAATTCCTTTTTCAGATGTAATTTCCTTTCACTCCGTTCCTGATTATCGGAAGTATAAAACTCCACTCTTTCTTGTAAAAGGCGTTGCAATTGTTCCCTCAAGTTCATGCCCTCCTTCTTACCATCTATGCTAATGTGTATGTGCGAAGGGGATTAAAATGCACCTGACGATTTCCTCCCGCCTTTTTACGATTTTAAAGGGCAATCCAAACAACCCTCACATTCATAAATTTTAAAGTCACGTGTGATGTCTTTCCGTATGGGTCGATTACAGTATGGCTTTTTTTATACTGAATTATAATCAAAGTAATATTGGGGAAAATATAAGAATGAATACACAATTTTCTAACCTGTTTAGACCAGATTGGAGACGGAAATTTTGAGCTTTATTGAAGTGTTAAGTAGGGTAGTTGCTGCTTTTGTGGTTTTACTATTGATGACTCGAATTATGGGAAAAAAGCAAGTAAGTCAGTTGACTTACTTTAACTATATTACAGGTATCACTATCGGCGCGGTGGCTGCTTCCATCACAATCGATACAAGTATTGATTTGGTTGACGCCTTCGTTAGTTTAATCGGTTGGTCCGTACTTACTATTCTTGTAAGCTTCATTAATTTAAAATCTCCAAAAGCTCGTATAATACTTGACGGCGAACCTACAATTGTAATCAAAGATGGAAAAATCCTAGAGAAAGCGTTGAAAGGGGAAAAATTAAACATGGATGACCTTAGCATGCTATTGCGAGAACAAAGCATATTCTCCATGCAAGAGGTAAACTATGCCGTTTTAGAACCAAATGGTCAATTGTCTGTCTTAAAAAAAGTGGATAGCCCGAGTGTTTCCAAAAAGGATATTACTTATGTGAAACCATTATACATACCTACAGAAATTATTGTGGATGGAAAAATCGTTCCTCATAATTTAAGTAAACTGAGTTTAAACCAAAGCTGGTTGGAAACGCAATTACAGCAGTTTGGTGTATGCCTAAAAGATGTATTTTATGCTGAAATACAAAGTGATGGCACTTTGTATATAGATAAAAGACAAGATGACCAGTTTCCTCCACGTTAAGAGGAAAAGGGGGAGCTCAAGTCATTTAAATTTGGACAGTTATGCTTTTAGAGCTAAGGATTTGCTGATTATTAACAGCCCAATAATCTCTCTTTTTAGGTACCCGCAGGTATATATATAAACAAATATTTTCACCATAAGGAATAGAGTAGCAACTAGTTATTCAGAATGGCAAGTGTCCAAAAGAAGTGGTGCTGCAGCTCATCTTAAGTATGAATTTGTAGATGCCGTAACAAATATACCCGTATAACAACAATCTTATTACGGGGATGTAAGTACTGCTGATAGTCGATACTGGTTTTATCTTCTGTTCAATAATGTATTTACTACAAAAAACTACTACTTAGTGGTTACAAATTGGGAGCTATCCGGTTAACTTTAGTGGTAATGTCTATAACTAGAAAAAAGAGAAAGAAGCTGTCCCAAAAGTCATTTACGACTTTTAGGACAGCCACTACATCTTAAATATCATTTTGTTTCCAAGGTAAACTGCAGTCCCTTTTCAATTTCCGCCAGTACCTCTTCATCCGTTTCCTTCATTCGTGCTTCTTCCAGAACGGAAACGGACTGCCCCCGGCCAATTTTCCCAACCGCCCAGGCCGCCGTTCCCCGTATGACGGGCCGCGGATCATCCTTCATGACCTGGATCAGTTCGGGCAATGCCGTTTCGTCTTTGAAGTGGGCCAATGCTAAAATGGCATTTCTTTGGATTGGTTTTTTACCGCGCCAAGAGCCAGATACATGGCCGTATGTCTCCTTGAAGTCCCGATTTGAAATCGTAAGCAGAGGTTTCAACAGCGGTTTCGCTAACTCGGGGTCGGGTTCCATTTCTTCATGAAAATGAAAATCCATTCCTTTGTTTTTCGGACAAACGGTCTGGCATGTATCACACCCATACAAACGATTGCCAATTTTCGTCCTGAACTCATCCGGCAGGAAACCCTTTGTCTGGGTTAAGAATGCAATACAACGCTTGGAATTTAGCTGGCCACCCTGAACGAGCGCACCTGTCGGGCAAACATCGACACATTTATTGCATGTCCCGCATTGATCTTCCATCGGTTGATCCGGTTCAAATGGCAGGTTGGTAATCATGTCTCCCAAGTATACAAAAGACCCGAATTCCGGAGTGATGATCATACTGTTTTTTGCACTCCAGCCAATTCCTGCACGCTCAGCCACTGCCCTATCTGACAATTCGCCCGTATCTACCATTGACTTCACCACTGCCCCTGGCACTTTATCTTTAATGAAACCCTCAAGTAACTGCAATTTATTACGGAGAACGGTATGATAATCCGTTCCCCAAGAAGCCCGGCAAAAGATCCCTCGCCGCTCACCTTTTGTGCTTTGCGGAGCATCCTTCAATTTTGACGGATAAGCAAGTGCAATCGAAATGATGGATTGCGGTTTTTCGAATATCAATTCAGGCCTGACCCTTTTTTCTATATCGCCTTCTTCAAACCCTGACTGATAATCCAGTTCCTGTTGACGTATCAGGCGAGCTTTCAATTCGGCAAAAGCCGTGGCCGATGTAAAACCGATTTTATCTATGCCGATCTCTTTACTATATAAAATCACTTCTTGCTTGAATGCATTCATATCCATATTAATCACCTACGTTCATTCAGTATTCCGATCGAAGCTTGTATCCATTTCAAACCATTGCTATCTATGATAAACTAATTGCAATCATTTTTGGAGGTGAAACGCTTGGAAATTACCGTATCAGCTAATCTTAGCAGTAAAATCCCCCAATTCAAAGTTGGGATCATTACATATGAAAACATCGAAGTAGGTCCCTCCCCGCAAATGGTGAAAGGGAGACTTCAACTATTTCAGGAAGCTCTTTTCTTCGACCTTGAAGAAAAGGAATTGACCGACTTTTCCGGCATTAAAGTGTGGCGGGAGACTTTCAAGGCTGCAGGGACCAACCCGTCACGGTATCGCCCCTCCGTTGAAGCCCTGTACCGCCGCGTAAAAAAACAGAATTACTTGACACCCATCCATTCAGCCATAGATTTGAATAACTTCTTCTCCCTATTATATGAAGTTCCGATCGGCATTTATGATGCGGAAAAGGTATCAGGAGACATCTTGATTAAGATTGGCGAGGGGACGGATGGTTATGACGGTTTGAACGGCCGCTTGAATTCCATGGAAAATATGATTACATCAGCCGATCATGAGGGCGCATTCGGAAGCCCATACGTTGATTCAGAACGCACGAAAGTCACCGAAGAAACAAAGAAAGCCATCCAAATCATTTATTTACAACCCAATACTCCAATCACAGAAGCACATCAACTAACAAAATCCTTGATGGACATGTTCCTTGAAATCCACGGTGGTGAAGGGACTTACTCGATTGTAGAAGGCTAATCAAAATTGAACGGAAATAAACCCTTTCCACAATCGGAAGGGGTCTTTTCGTAAACTTTCCAAACTTTTAAAATAAATTACATTCCCATCGATCCATCCCTTCAGCTCATTCAACCCCTTCCCAAATTTCCGCCCCCATAAAATGCAGGTAATTTGGACAATAAAAAAATCCCACTGTAAACAGTAGAATTCTTGTAATAATATTTAAACGCAAAGCTTCGTTCTCCAGGTAACGAAACCCTACGTTATGAGTATGTATTGGAGCGGGTGAAGGGAATCGAACCCTCATCATCAGCTTGGAAGGCTGAGGTTTTACCACTAAACTACACCCGCATGTCCTTGTAGAACTTTGTCGAATTACCAATCAACAAAATTAATTATATAGTTTAATGTGAAAAAATGCAATAGTTCTTTTAAAAAAATTTAATAATTAATGTATTGTAACGTTAATATATTCATTCATTCTAGTAGAGATGTTAAAAAGTCCCCTGATTCAGAGAACTTTTTCATCCTTTATGATGATTTAAGACCAAATGACTTCCATTAACCGCGGATAAACCTGCTGTGCCGTTTCAAGCAGCATGATTAACTTCCTGAACGCCAGATCCGGTACGATATCCCCCTCAATGGAGTATGAATACCGAATGGAAATGGTTCCATTTTCTTCATACAGCTTGGAATACCTAAAATTAGCATTATATTCATTCAACAGTGTATGTACATCCTGTTTCTTTTCAGGATTCTTCAATTCGGCGACATTAAAGCAAAATAAGTCCGCCACATTTTCATCTTGATTGAAAGCAAATACTAAAAGAACCTTCCACCCGTCCTTTAACTTTTGTTCAGCTCTAAAAAAGGTGGTGCCATCTTCATTCAACTCATTCATATAGATTTTCTCACTAGTTAAAAAATCACGAAATTCAGCAACGTTTGACATGGTTCATCACCTTTCTGTTTGTAAGTACATTTTATAATGAAAACTGGCATTTTTACAGACTTTTCTATAATCCTACCAATTTCATCCTATTAACAGAGGCGAAGAAATCCTTTTTTAATTGAATGGGAGTCAAATATGAACTCCCTTATTAGAATCAATAGATTGATTCGCCAGTTGCTTCCCCGCAAAACTGAAGTGCTTCTTGAAGGTCCAAAATCTCCTGGCGAATTTTTGAATATCCTTCAATTTCAGGCACTTCTTTATTAGTATGTGATCGACCTTTATCTGCCGCTATCGCCATGGTTTCGAAAACATACAGCATTTGTGCGAGCTCCCGCTCTGAAAGGACTGGCCGTTCAGGCCAGCTAGCATTTAGATAATAGCCCAACTGTTCTATCGAAAATATAACGGGCCAAAAAGATTCCAGTCTAGCCTTGTTTTTGAATATCTCACCAAGGGATGCATTGTAAACCGTTAATAGATTCACCATATTTGTTTGCATTTTGTTCCTTTCGCTGCTTTCATCAATTGCAAGGTCATTATCTTTCTCAGAGAACGCCATCAATAATAACTGCCCCTGGCTTCGAATCGTTTTGGCCATCAAATGATTGAGAAGACTGGATGCAGAACGACTGCCGAGTAACAGCGCCCCAATAAGACCTATCAAGCTTCCAACGACGATATCGGTTATTCTTACAGTCGCAAAAAAACTGAAATCATAGCTTTGAGATGAATATTCCGCCATGATTAATGCTGAAGGAGTAAAAAACATCGCTGCCAATCCATAATTCCGAACGATGAAAAGCTCTGTAATGAATGTCAACAGTAAAATGATCAAAACGATGATGAACTCGTTATGAACGGCTGCTAGAATTAAACTTGCTATCAGGAGTCCGATGACCGTCCCGAAAGTCCTTTGGACCGCCCGATGGAATGTGGCGATTATGGTCGAACCCGACATAACGGCCGCACAGGATAAGGGAATCCAGTACGAACGGTTAAAATCGGCGGAATAGGCGATGATGGCGGCAATGGTAAGGATTGTTCCATATCGAACGGAAGAGAGAAAGACAATTGAATTCTTATCGAACGCCCCAAGAAAAATGGTTTTTAAAGAAGGCTTTGAGATGGTTGCTGCTTGATCGATTTTCTGGACAGGTTCATTCATGATGGCATCTGCATTATAAATCTTCATGAATAACTCTTCCACCTCTTCAGTCATTTGGTCAGGTTGAAGGATCTTTTTTTCATTCTTTGTTTTAGATGCAATGGAACCGGTAAGGGCACGAACGGATTGACCTAATTCTGGCGGCAGTACGATATTTTTGTTCAAGGAAATTTCCAGAACCTCCAAGAATATGGCATTCGCATGTTCATTCAGTAGGAACAACCGCTTTAACTCATCTGGGCTTCGCCTGTTTGAAAACCCGGCTAACAGTGTATCTTCAGCCTGTTTCATCGCCAATACCGTTCCCTGTCTTGCTTTATTGTATTTCTCGGTTCCCATGGAATCAAAGAATGCCCCCAATTCTCTGTACACCTTTTCCACCGCAAGCGATTCTGGTCCATGAGGGTTGAAAAACCACCCTAACATACAGATTATCCAAGATAGTGTCCCACCCATTAAAACGAGGCCCCCACGCAACGGAGCCAGACTTTGATCAACGGGCATACCTGTCGCAAGCGCAAAGCTCAAGACGAAGAATACCGCCGAAGGACCGGTAATCTTTAATGCACCAAATATAAAAAAAATACTTGCCCCGATGATCCCCATCATTATGGCTGTTCCCAATTGGTATGGAGCCAAAAGCGTCCCTAATACAACAGATAAAGCAAGACCCACCATCACAAAGAAAATCTTTATAGCTCTTTGGTGATACGGTTGGTTAAAAACGTATAAATAAGTGAAACCTCCGATCCCTGCCAGTAAACCGTACGCTAAATTTCCGAATAATAAGCCAATAAAAACAGGTAAGGCAGCAGCTATGCCTGCGCTTAGTGCTTTTATCCAAGGAAATGGATTCTTCTTTATTTCAAAAGCCTGTTTAAATGTCGTATGTATCGCATCTGATTTCAGAGATTCGGAAGGGTGCTTATTTTCACTCATTTTCAATTTATCCTTTCATTAATGATTCTATTGACTCTGCAGTGAAAGCTACTGATAAGATGACTGCTAATAATTAATATCCTTCATATGGATAAAAAGATACCACTAAAGGTAAAAGCAAAGTAGATTGGAACGGGTGTGCGAGACTCCTGCGGGAAAAGCGCGTCCAGGGAGACCCCGCAGGCGCAAAGGCACCTAGGACGGATTGCCTGCGCAAAGTGAGTGCCTATAGGCAACGTTCAAATTTGCCTACAGTCTGGGATATCTTTTTATGAAAAGGAAAACGGCCTTTTCTCGATTGAATATCGAAAAAAGGCCGTTTTTATTATAAGCTGCTTAAAAATCACAACAAAGGACCTTCCTCAGCTTTATTTCCATAATACTTAGAGTTGAGCGAATTCAGGTTCCGCAACTTTTACAAGCTGCTTACCGAGGTTCGTTCCTTTAAACAAACCTAAAAATGCATCAGGTGTGTTTTTGAACCCTTCAATAATCGTTTCTTCATACTTCAGCTTTCCTTCTTGAAGCCACTTACCTAAATCCGTCGCACCCTCTTGGAATCTAGCGGCATAATTTCCAACTGTGAAACCTTTCATAAGTGCACTCGTTTTGATCATCGCCGATTGCAGACGCGGTCCTAGATCTTTCCCTTCTGAATTATACGAGGAAATCGCTCCGCATAATGGAATTCGGGCATTCGCATTCAAAAGTGTGAAAACAGCATCTGTCACCTCGCCGCCCACATTATCGAAATAAACATCGATTCCATCAGGAACAGCATTAGCTAAATCTGTCGCAAAACTATCACTTTTATAATTTACGGCTCCATCAAATCCGAGCTCTTTCGTTAAGTACTCAAGTTTTTCATCTGAACCAGCGATGCCAATAACCTTCGCACCTTTTATCTTAGCAATTTGTCCGACTACTGAACCAACTGCTCCAGCCGCTCCGGAAACAACTACAGTTTCACCTTCTTGAGGTTTACCAATATCAAGCAAACCAAAGTAAGCTGTCAAACCGGTCATTCCAAGAATCCCTAAATGCGTTGTGATCGGAGCCACCTTGGGATCAATCACGCGGATTTCCTTTTCAGTGACAACTGTATATTCTGCCCAGTCGATATTCCCAACAACGACATCCCCTTGTTTGAAAGAATTCGATTTGGACTCAACAACTTCAGAAACAACGCCACCCGTGATGACTTTATTCAATTCAAATGGAGCAATGTATGATTTGGTTTCTTGCATTCTGCCACGCATGTATGGATCGACAGATAAATATAGCGTCCGTACTAAAATCTCATTATCTTTTGGTGTGGGAACTTCACTCTCAACAAAGTTAAAATCTTCTTTCGAAGGCATACCTTTTGGACGGTTTGCCAGGGTGATTTTTTGTTGTTTTGTTTGTGTCATCAATCGTTCCTCCTTGATTTTGAATGCGTAATATCGAAAAGAAGCGTATCACTGTTGAAGTTCATAGGTCAAAGAATATGATTGCCTTTTGCTTCCATAACACTCTTCATGTAGCCTTTCTTGAAAGTCCTAAACTTGCTACGACCTATTATGCCCTATGTTTTTCATTCATATAAAGGACATGAGGAAAATGCTTTGTCCTACAATGTTCGTTTTAAGCATAAATAATGTACGACGACTTCTACCATATACGGTTCGCTTCCTGGAAATTTAACGGCCTTTCCCCGTTTGGATACCGAGAAAAGGCCGCAGCTTGAAATACACTATTTTTATTGATCTGCTTGGCAAATGGTCAAGCTCAGCAGCTACTTTCTTTCTTCTTCTTTTTTATATTCCTGGTTTAAAACGTCAGCCTGGACTGTTTTCACTGCAATCATTGAGGCTATGTTCGCCCTTGAAAAAACTTTGCAAACATATGTGAACTTGGTTTAATGGATGGTCTACATCAATTTTGAAATAAACATCGTCGCAATTCCAAAGTAAATAAGTAACGAGAGTATATCATTTAGTGTTGTAATTAATGGACCAGAAGCAACTGCGGGATCGATGTTGAGTTTATATAAGATTAGAGGAATGATGGTCCCAGCTAAGGTCCCAATAATTAGGGTCATGACTAACGAACTTCCAACCACTAATCCCAGAACGGGATTTCCCTGCCAAACATAAGCTATGATGGAAATTAATATTCCACAGGTAATGCCTATTATCAATCCAACTTTCAGTTCCCGTATAATAAGTCTGGTTACGACTCCCTTATCCGTATCACTAGTGATTAGGCCCCTTACAACAACAGCTAAAGATTGGGTACCTGTATTTCCAGTCATCCCTGCGATCATCGGCATAAAGAAAGCAAGTGCAACAACTTTGGACAATGTTTCTTCAAAACTGCTTATAATAGTTCCAGACACTAATCCGATAAATAAAAGTAAAATAAGCCAGGGGAGCCGACGATATGCGGCCACATGGGCCTTCGTGTCAAAATCAATAGCTTTACCGGATGCCGATAGTTTTTCAATATCTTCGTTTGCTTCTTTAATGACAACATCAATAATATCATCAACGGTTACAATTCCTAATAACTCATTATTTTTTTCAACAACAGGGATTGCTAAAAAATCATAACGCTCAATAACACCGGCTACCTCTTCTTGATCTTCATAAGCCGATACGGAGATCACTCGGCTGTACATAATATCTTTAATTTTTTCAGATTCATCATTTATTATTAAATCCCGATATGAGACAACACCAACTAATTTTTTATCATTATCAATTACATAAAGATAGTTAATCGTTTCCGAAAACTCCGCAAATATTTTAAGTTTTTCAACTGATTCACGGACCGTATAATGTTGGGGGATCCATACAAAACGGTTTGTCATTATTCGTCCCGCCGTTTCAGGGGGATAATTCATGATATTTTGAACGATTTTAGATTCTTCTTGTTTCATGCCTGAAAGAAGTTCTTCAATTTTCCCAGGGGATAGGTTCTCTAACAATGAAGCTAGGTCATCATTATCCATTAAATCCATTACATGCCCGGATTTCTCTATTCCTAATTTACTAAGAATCTTTAATTGATGTACTTTTTCAAGCTCTTGAATCAGTTCAGCGATTTGTTCTGAATTAAGGAACAGCAAGAAACGTGTATGATGTTTTTCTGGGAGTCCCTCAAAAATCCGAGCAATGTCATATGGATGGAGTTCTTCTAATATTGCTTGAAATTCTTTCTTTTTTCCTTCTTTTAAAACTTTTATGATTTGTAAAGTTATTTGGTCTTCTGTCAAGACTTTTATCATTTTTGCCACTCACTCCTTTTTAGGGGAGCAAAAAAATATTTCCTTAATAAGCGTAAAAAAAATATTATTATTCCCCTTCCAAAATCTTGTGTTTATTCAATTTTCACTAAGTTTCGAGTATATCGTCGCGAATAAGGATCCAAATCCTCACCTCCAGGAAAAAAATAAAAACACCTCCATTACAAATGAAGGCGTCAAAAATACGGTATATATGCGTACATTGTCTGGATGACAAATAAAACAGTCGTATATGACTGAATGACAAATACATAGCATAAATCCAGTTCCTCCATTCGTAGAGCTTTAGCACTGTGTGGCATAGGACAAAGCCAGCTACATTAAAAACCACCTTATGTCGATGGTTTCTGTTGACCCATTGGCGTCTTTCGACATTTTTGGGCAGTAGCGTATCTCCTACACAGGAGCCTCACCTAACGAGGATATTTAATTTACACATCTACTCTAAAAGAGTTTCTTTTAGAAGTCAATGTTTGTTTTATAAAAAATTCTGATATTGACCTAATATAGCTACCGCTATGAGGGTAGTCAATTTTTAAAAAATCTACTTTGAGAACAGCACCGTCCTTAAGCATACCGATATTAGACACAGCCTCATTAGCCATTAAATCTATTATGTACACTTTTATGGAAAAATAAATACCACCTCAATGGAAAAAATCGGAAATTAATATTAATATATATTTATAATGAAGACTGATAGAAGTGATTCAAATATCAATAATGAAAGAGTGACTGAAACAGAAAACGACAATAAAGTTCTAATAAAGAAAGGAAGTTGCTCAAATGAAAAGACCTTTAAAGATTATATGTATCATCGTAAGCGCTTTAGTATTAATGGCAGGTTGCAGAATCAAGGAGGCGGAACAGGTGGATGAGAATTTGAAGGAAGTGAGCTCATTGAAAGATATTGAAGGTAAGTGGGAAGGAGATATAAATATTCCCAATCAACCCCTTCCAATTATTGTTCATTTCACGAAGGAAGATGGAACTATAAGTATTCCTGTACAAGGATTGAACGAATTCCCCTTAACAAGTGTTAAGTTAAGTAAATCAGATTTATTTTTTGATATGAAAATTCAAAATCAGCAAATAACGTTTGATGGGAAAGTCGATCAGGAAAAGATTTCAGGAACATTTGCTCAGAATGGGCAAGAGTACCCCTTTGAATTGCTTAAGAAATCCAATCAGGAAGTTGCAGAAAAAGAATCAGGTGAAGTTGTGCAGGCCGACTTAAAGAAAGGAACAATTAATGGCCTTTTAGAAATACCAAAAAATGAAGGCCCTTTTCCTGTGATGATTATAATTGCGGGTTCTGGTCCGACTGATAAAGATGGGAACACCATTGCAATTCCCGGGAAAAATAATAGTTTGAAAATGTTAGCCGAAAGTCTTGCGGAAAAAGGTATTGCAAGCATAAGGTACGATAAGCGCGGTATAGGGGAAAATATGAAATTAGCAGGAAAAGAAGAGGACCTGAGATTTGAACAATATATTGATGATGCAGCTGCTTGGGTTCAATTTGCTAAGAAGGATCGGCGTTTTTCCAAAGTTGGCATCATCGGCCATAGTGAAGGTTCTTTAATTGGAATGGCAGCTGCAAAGAAAACGGAGACAGACATATTCATTTCATTAGCGGGTGCAGGCGAACCTATAGACCAAGTACTTGTTAAACAGCTTGAAGAGCAGTTGACACCGGCGTTATTAACGGAATCCAAGGATATTCTGACAAATCTAAAACAAGGTAAACAAGTCGAGTCTGTCAATGCAGACTTATATAGTGTATTCCGTCCTTCTGTTCAACCCTACATGATTTCTTGGATTCATTATAATCCGATAGAATTAGTAAAAGAACTAAAAATCCCTGTTCTAATCGTAAACGGGAATAGAGATATCCAAGTGGCGCCCAATAATGCAAAAGCTTTGCACAAGGAAAAAGGCGATTCTGAATTACTTATAATCGAAAAGATGAATCATGTATTGAAAGAAGCCCCTGCAGATCGAGAAGGAAATCTAGCAACCTATACAAATCCTGAACTACCGTTATCACCTGGATTGGTGAATGGAATTCTTGAATTTTTAAACAAACATGACATCACCAGTAATGATGATCCATTAAAATGATGATAATTGAGAATTGGTTCTCCCGGGGGTTGCAAAAATGTATCAAATGATCAATATTAGGGTAAATACTGAAAGTCCCTAGTTAAGATAAAGAATACAAAACTTCAGCAAGGGTATTCTTTATTGCATTACCCTGTCAATACTTTGATAATGATAAATTGTATTTTTTAAATAGGAACAGGGAGCCAAATTTATTGGCTCCCTCCAGTTTGTAGACAAAAGGGGTTCGGAATTAAAAAATTCCGAACCCCTTTTTGAGATTCCCTTTGAATTTTTGCCTGA
>NZ_JBHZPF010000041.1:0-47186 GCF_042787975.1 Peribacillus sp. YIM B13482 | reverse complement strand
AGGAGGCTCACCGCCCGCCCCGCGGAAAGCGAGCATCTGGAGGGGAAATCAACCACAACTCACTACCTGGTAAATAGAACAAAGTATGTGAAAACAGCCTTAGGTAAATAATTTGTGAAGCTCCTGTAAGGTCATATATTTAGGTAATTTCTTATCTGATTTAGGTAATTTTCTTTTAAACAATATTCACTAAATGATTTTAAGCACGAAATACGGCGTTGTAGCGTTCTCGGCTTAATACTATGATTGATGACCTGATTTTGTACAAAACGACGCACACTATACGATGTGAGTTCAGCTAAGTCCAATGATCGGTCGTTAGCTGTTAAAAACTCACCATAAAGTTTTAAATCGAATGCATAACTAGCTAAGGTGTTCACAGAATAATTTTTCTCAACTTCTAAGTATATGAGATAATCATCCGAAGCTTGAACTTAATTAATAATTATCAGACCTACTGGGAATTATTCATTCCAACCCAAGGAAGTATGTTCGAAACCATTAATTATGAGACCTAGCCGACTTATAGAAAGATCCCCGAGTGTTATTAGAAGTAGCATTGAATATTATAGTCAACTTGAGCCACGTTAGGGGACAATAATGAATCTTATGAGAACTTGAAGGCGTGACCATTTGGTACTATTATGTTTGTTTCTAGTTTACATAATATATATTATAGGAAGTTGTGTTTTAATTGTTATTTTTATCTCACATCTTAAGAATACTTAACTTAGTGAGACGAATATTGAATATTAGATTCTAATAATCCAATATTCATCTTATTCTAATTACTAATTAAATTTAGCAAAAAAAATTTAATTGACTGTCGTTATATTATCTAATTTAAAAAGATCTTTAATCTTTATTAAAAATTGACGGTTTATAATGAATTAAATTAATTATATTCAATGTCATTTAATTGGCTATTTTTTAGTTGTTCCTTATAATTTTCTGTTAATTGCATATATAATGTGATTTTTTAGCGAAGAATTATTTTATAGTCGTGATTTACTCCATTAAAGCACTTTAGTTAGCATTTACCTACTAGTCAATTCACTCTCAGGATATCTAAATGCTTCGTTGTAGAAATTACATCTATTTTCTGCTGACCCTTTGTGTAAAAAACGGAAGCGCCTTCTCTTTCTCCCTTTTTCCATCCATTCGCTTTAAGGGCTAATTCATAACCATATGGTATGCCGTTTTCTTCCGACGCCCTTGACCACTCATAATTTTTCCCGTGTTCATTTTCCATTACAAGCTTAGCATTTTTAGGTACAGGGACCTCATATAAACCTTCTGTAGTTTCGTATAGTGATAAATTAATGAAATAATAAATTATTCCCCCACCTATCAAAAGCGCAGCTATAGCTAGTGTCCAACCAATCTTTTTCTTCATTTTGCTTATCCTTCCTTTCATAGACCTTATTTAAGGCGAGACAATACGAATCAATATCTACATATTCTCTGCAAACGGTACATTTTCCTGTATAACCATCCTGCCTCTTCTTGTTTTATTATATTGATATATAAATATAATGGATAAATGAGAAAAATTACGGGGTTACATTTCGATTAAATTATATAAATATAATTTAATTTTACGACGAATCTCTCCAATGTACCGCTTTCCTACCAAAAATAATCATAGGGTCGTCTATGCACATGATTCCCTCCAGTCGTTAAAATAAAAGAATTAGCCATTAAATATCGAATCCGTTCTGTTATTAATAAGATTACATACAGCTTTAATTCCATACTTACTCAAATGGAATTTATATCGTTTATTTCCGTTACGATTAATTTCATTTTTTTATTTAGGATAAAGTTCAGCAGCTTAAAGAGCATAGTAAGATTAATATGACAGTCTTGATTCATTAACTTAATAAGTTCTAGCACATTTATCTTGGTAAAATGATAATTGGTAGCTATTTTAAACTGTGCACCATTTATTTTTAAGTGAGTGAATATATATTACAATTGGTCTTTACTTGCCTAAATATTAGCCTGCATACAACGGATTAATACATAGCTAGCTCAGTTACATAACCAGGACCTCCTTATTTAAGTAAATAGCCAGGTTATTGGCATAATTAATATATTCCCTTTTATTTATGGACCAGTAAAGTTACTGAGAAGCTTTTAAAGTGAATTTGCACGACATTTAATGCTTTTTAGGAGTCTCTATATAAATGTTATGTTTTACATTAAGGTAGTGAAGATTGTTGGTAGATCCTTCACATTCATTACTTCAATTACGTAGCTGTATGTCGTTAGAAGCCTAAGAACAATATACATCAGAAAAAAATGGAACATGGAATCACTTGTGATCTCATGTTCCATTTTGAAATATGGGAAATTCATGTTCAAATGGATTTGATCCGGCTTTGGATGAATTCAAACGAGATTGTTGCTTCTTGGACGATTTGTTTTAAAAATTCTTTGACGGCCATTACTTTTTTTATCAGTCCCACTTTCAAGTTTGTCCTCTTCTTTACCGACGGCATTAATTGACCACTTTCAATTTTCACGGATTTCCCTTAATCCTTTCTTACATAATGTACATTGCCCTGTCTATAAACCATACTTATGGAGCCGCTTGTAAAATGTACTTCTTGGTATATCCATAAACTTTGCTGCAGCGGTGACATTTCCTCTTGATCTTTGTAATGCCTCTAACATTAGATCCCGTTGGATTTTTTCACGGATCGTCAGTTCATTCCCCTTGATGCATTTTTTACCGCCTTCCTTCAATGAAGGGATATCATCATGCCGGGCACTGGGCAGTGAATGCATGGAATTCAACACTTGAATATAATCCAGAGGTCCTTCCGCGAGTAAGATGGTCAATCGCTGGAGTACATTCTGTAGCTCCCTTATATTGCCTGGCCAATTGTAATCCTTTAATCGCTTCATTAACTCTTCCGTTAATGGAATATTCCAATCATTCTTTAAACACAAGTAGTTGACTAGATAAGGAATGTCTTCGATTCTTTCCCTTAAGGAGGGTACATGAATGGGGTAAACGTTCAATCGATAATATAAATCTTGACGAAAGGACCCATCATTGACAAGCTCTTCAAGATTACGGTGTGTTGCAGTGATAATGCGAATATCCAATGAAATGCTTTTGGTACCACCGATCGGAACGATTTTTCTTTCCTGAAGTAAACGCAGTAAGGCAACTTGCATAGCTAGTGGGATTTCACCAATTTCATCAAGAAAAATGGTCCCTCCATTCGCCTGCTCGAACTTCCCTTTGTGCCCTTGCCGTTTAGCCCCTGTAAATGCACCATCAACATAACCGAATAGTTCACTCTCCATTAAATCTTTAGGGATGGCACCGCAATTTATAGTGATGAACGGTCCATTTTTTCGAGAGCCATTTTCATGGATAGCCATGGCAATAAGCTCTTTTCCGACCCCAGTTTCACCAAATATGCACACATTAGCTTCTGTCGGTGCAACAAGCTTCATTTTCTGCAATGTGTTTTGAAAGGATTCGCTAATCCCGCTTTCTCCCTTGAAGTCAAACACTTCAGATGGCATTGAAGCAGGAAAAAGCCTATTGATTTTATGACCATGATTTTCAGATAAGAGTAAATACTTACCGGAAATCCTATTATCTTCTTTAGATAGAAGCAAGTTTTCCTTAACGATTCGATAGCCATGATTTAATAGATCGGCCAATGCCATGCCAATGGATTGAGGGATTTTTTTGCGAACCAGTTTGCTGGCGGATATGATCATTTCTTTATGATTACAAACGATAAAGAAACGATCTGGATAGGTTTCTGCAAGTTCTATTGAGTGCTGGATCAGTTCCAGCTCCTTTTTATAGGAACGCACTCCCATTTCCTGTTCGATCGTATACGCTAAATTGGCTACCATCCCCAGCATGGAAGGATGGGAATATTCTACTGGACACGATATATCCAAAACGCCTAATATCTTCCCGTCTTCATTTAAAATGGGCATAGCAGAGCAACTCCATTTATGTGAAGCAATGGAATAGTGTTCAGTACCTTGGATCATGACGGCTTCACCCGTTTTCAAAGCTGTTCCAATTGCGTTCGTTCCTACCTCACCCTCCGTCCAGCGTACACCCTCCACAAAATTTATTTTGCCTGCCTCATTGAGGATTTTCTCGTTTCCGGAAAGTGATAGGACATATCCATCGGGATCGACTAATAAAGCCATCATTCCCGATTCTTTTATAGATTGATTCATCCTTGATAATTGGGGTGATGCCAATTCTAATAGGAATGAGTTTTTTTCCTTTTGAATGTCCAATAATTCACTTGTCAATATGTGCTTGCCTTTATTAAGGTACGGGTTGACTTGATCTTTTTTGCAACGATGCCAAGATTCCATTATTCGCTTGTTCAGACGATTTGAATCTAGAACACCTTCACTGATAAAGCGTTCCCATGTACGTAGATAACAACTAGTGGACAGCATATAATCCTCCTCTAATCATTTGGTTTGAACCTTCAAAAATGAAAATACACTTAGTAAATCTAGCGGAAAAATACCATGGAGTTATAAATAAGGATGTTAATCGAGGTCCATTTAATTATAGTAGATTATGTATCCGCTTACAATATATTGATTGAGTTTACTAAAAAAGCTTCATGTGATTATTCACATGAAGCTTCTCTATCGATCCTTATATTTGCTAGCTTATGAAAAAAGGACACCCCCATCAATCATGATGGATTGACCTGTCATATAATCAGAATCAGGTGAAGCAAGATATGATACGAACTTGGCAACATCTTCTGGGGTTTCGGAGCGTCCTAAGGCTATGGAATCAGTAAACTTTTTGAATGTTTCCCCTTTTTCAAGATTCATATAATGCCCCATTTTTTCATCGATTAAATCCCACATTTGCGTCCCGACAATTCCTGGACAGTATGCATTCACCGTGATGCCATACTGGGCCAATTCCTGTGCTGCCGCTTGTGTAAGGCCTCTCACGGCAAATTTTGTGGCTGAGTATGTACCAAGCAAGCTAAAGCCTTTAAAACTGGCAATGCTGGCAGCACTAATAATTTTCCCGCCTTCTTGCTTTTTCATTTGTTCAGCAGCGGCTTGCAGGCAATAAAGGACACCATTGACATTTATCTTGAAAATCTGTTCAAGGTCTGTTTGAGTTACTTCCAATAACGGCTTTATTTGAGCAATTCCTGCATTTGAAACCATTACATCCAGTTGTCCAAAACGTTCCACCACTTGATCAACCATTTCGAATACTTCCCGTCTATTGCTTACATCTGCTTTAATGGCAAAGCTTTCACGTCCAAGTTCCCTAATCTCATTTACGACCGATTTTGCCGTTTCCAGATTGACGTCGTTAATCACCACATTCAATCCATCTTGAGCTAATCTTAAAGCAATGGCACGTCCGATACCACGTCCTGCACCAGTGACTACCGCCGTTCGATGACCGCTAGCCATACAAAATCCCCCTTATGTTACATGAATAGTTTTAAGAATGTACTGCTTGACCTACAACATTTAAAAGAGCTTCATGGATGGATTCCGACAAGGTTGGATGCGCCGCCACTAAATCTTCCATCATTTCTGCCGTTATTTCCGCATGCAGCATGATTGTTCCTTGACCGATCAATTCCGTTGCATGTTGACCAACGATGGAAAAGCCTAAAATCTCATTATATTGAGGGTTTACAAGGACTTTGATCTTTCCTGCCGGTTTATTGGAAATGGCGGCTTTCCCATTTGCTGAAAAAGCAAACTCCCCAACATTAATCCCTCCATATTTTTTACGCGCTTCTCTTTCCGTCAAGCCTACACTGGCAATCTCCGGGGAGGTGTAAATGCAGCGAGGGATTGCCCGGTAATTAACTTGTGTAAATTGACCACAGGCATTCAGAGCCGCCACCCGCCCTTCATGAAAAGCAACATGGGCAAGTTGTATACCCCCGATCACATCACCACAGGCATAAATTGAGGGATTGCTTGTTTGCATTCGATCATTCACCGAGATGCCAATTCGGGAAAAATCAATACCGTTTCCCTCTAGGTTCATCCCGTGTACTCTTGGTTTTCTCCCTATTGATACGAGTACGTAATCAGCATGAAAATCTTCCAATTCCCCATTGCTTTTCTCCAAAAACACCGTCTTACTAGTTGAATTGATATTTTTTACAGATGTGGAGGTATGGACTGTCACGCCTTGGCTTTTCAATTCTTTATGCAAGATGCTCGAGATATCATCATCTTCCTCTGGAAGCAGCTTTTCCCCCATCTCGATAACTGTTACCTTGGTGCCCATCCTACTATAAATACTGGCAAATTCACATCCGATGACTCCGCCTCCGATAATTAGTAACGAAGCTGGAATAGCAGGAAGTGACATGGCTTGACCACTGTGGATGATCCATTCTCCATCAAACGGCGCAAAAGGTAATGGAATCGGTTCAGACCCAGTTGAAATGATGACCTTACTAGCTTCAATCTCTTCATTCTTATTTCCGTTCTCGATCCTCAGACGATGGCTCGAAAGGATTGACGCTCTTCCCTGAATGACTTTTATTTTATTCTTTTTCATTAAATATTGAATGCCATTCAACAGTTTAGACACGACATCTTTTTTACGTTCCTGAACGGTTTCCCAATCGACTTCAATGGAATTGGGGGAGAGCCGAATTCCCATTTGGCCAGCATTTTTCACCAATTCATACGTATCGGCACTTTCCAATAGTGACTTCGTTGGCATGCACCCTTCGTTTAAACAGGTTCCACCTAATGGCCCATCGACTACCAATATGACCTCCTTATCCTGCTGGGCAGCAGTGATTGCCGCTACATACCCAGCAGGACCTCCGCCTATAATGGCTATACGATTCAAGTGCTTTCCCTCCCTTTCTATAAAATCACGGTGATCGGCTCTTCTAAATACCTTTTTAGTGTTTGTAAAAAGGCAGAAGCAGGTGCTCCGTCAAGTACACGGTGATCAAAAGTTAAACTGAGTGGTAAGATTGTTCTTCTTTCCAATTCATCGCCAATATAAAGCGGGGTATCGTAAGCAGATCCAATCCCAAGTATCCCTGTTTCCGGTGTATTCAGAATCGGTGTAAAGTGCTCAACTCCGTATGCCCCCAGGTTACTGATGGTAAAAGTTGACCCTTGCATGTCTTTACTAGGCAATTGACCGTCACGTGCACGCCTAGCCAGTTCCTTACCCTTTTTCGATAAATGTCTTATGGTACAACTTTCGGCGTTTCTTATGACCGGAACAACAAGCCCCTTCTCCAAGGCCACTGCTAATCCAAGATGTATATGCTCATACAAATGGATATTATCTTCAATATAAGCACTATTCATTTTAGGATGCTCTTTTAGTGCAAGTACGACAGTTTTGGCAACAAAGTCCGTTATCGTCAGTTTAGTTGATTCATGTCTTTGTAGGATTTCATTGGCTTGTTTTTGCAGTATGACTAAATCGGTGACATCAACCTTCATCGTGAGAGTTAATTGGGCACTGTTTTGCAAGCTCTCCTTCATACGCTTGGCAATGATTTTCCTCATTCCTGACACTGGAATTTGCTGTGGACTTTCTAAAGGATGTTGGGGGTCCACTATTCTTTCTTCTTTATTTACTGACTTGGAATCCCTTTTCTCCATTTCTTTCTGTACATCATCTTTAGTGATTCTTCCGCCTGGTCCTGTACCTTGTATCTTCTCAATATCAAGATTGGCTGCCTGTGCCATTTTTCGTGCAATTGGGGTGATCAATAATCGGGCCCCCTGTGGCAAAATGGGTGACTCTTTGGTTTTCGGCTTTTCTTGTTCATCAATTTCCAAATCGATTTTTTCAGCAACAGGTTCTTTGATCATAATTTTTTCGTTCGGATTGCCAATGTGACAGATAACGGTTCCTGGGGGTACACCTTGTCCTTCTTGAACAGCTATGTTCAGAATGGTACCTTCCGTTGGAGATTCGATATCCATTTCTATTTTCTCCGAATTGATGCTGGCTATTGCTTCACCTTTTTCGACCGAATCCCCAACCTCCTTACTCCATAACGAAACAGTGCCTTCTTTCATTGCCATGCCCAATTTTGGCATTACCACTTCGACCGCCATATCTTTTTTCTCCCTTCAGATTGGTTTCTGTGTCCATTATTGGTTTGCTTGCTCCGGCTTAAAAAGCTGGAGCATCATACTATTGAATTACACCCCCAGAATGGATGGCTCCCCCAATAACTCCGAAACGACCTGTATCACTTTTTCCGATGTTGGAAGGTAAATATCTTCTAGCGGAGGAGAAAAAGGTACAGGTGTATGTGGAGCTGTAATCTTTTTTATTGGCGCATCGAGCGTGTCAAATCCCTTATCCGCAACCAATGCGGCAATATCCGTTGCCATGCTGCATCTAGGATTCGCTTCATCCATCACGATCAAACGATTTGTTTTTGCCACAGAGGAGAGGATCGATTCTTCATCCAGCGGTGACAAGCTCCTTGGATCTACAATCTCAATTTCAATTCCTTTCGCTGCAAGTTTTTCAGCAGTCTCCATTGCCGTGTGAACTTGTTTACCGATGGCAACGACCGTCAAATCCGAGCCATTCCTTTTAATTTCGGCTTTGCCGATCGGGATTGTATAATAGCCTTCTGGGACCTCCCCTACCATGTTATATAGCGTTTTATCTTCAAAAAATATGACTGGATCATTATCTTCAATGGCTGATAGCAAGAGCCCTTTTGCATCATATGGGGAAGATGGAACGACCACCTTTAATCCAGGAATGCTTGTAAACAAGGCATAAAGGCTTTGTGAATGCTGAGCTGCAGCCCTGAATCCTGCACCATGCATCGTACGGATCGTCACAGGAACTTGTGCTTTCCCCCCAAACATATAACGGAACTTAGCACCTTGATTCAATACTTCATCTAAACAGCTGCCAATGAAATCGTTGAACATTAACTCGGCAATCGGTCGTAAACCTGTTGAAGCGGCTGCCATTGCCGCTCCCATATAACCTGCTTCTGCAATGGGTGTATCGAGGATCCTGTCCCGGCCAAACTCTTGAACCAATCCCTTTGTGACACCTAAAACGCCACCCCATGCTTCGTCATCCTGCAGATGATCAACTTCAGCACCGCCCGCTACATCCTCTCCCATAAGGATGACATTTTCATCTTTTCTCATTGCAATGGCCATTGCTTCATTTATCGCTTGTGACATACTGATTTTTCTACTCATCTAAAATTCCTCCTTTTTTGGTTTAATAGGATACATACACATCTTTTAATAAATCGGATTCATCTGGATACGGGCTTTCTTCACTGAACTTTACTGCCTCTTTAATAGATTCCTCAACGGCACTCTCAAGAGAAACCAATTCTTTTTCCCCCAGCAAATTCTGATTCAGTAAGTAATTCCGAAACAGGGCAATCGCATCTTTCTCTTGTTTATGCTCCTTTTTGTCTAGTTCATTTTTATATTTCTGTGCATCTCCCTCGAAGTGTCCATAATTACGATAAGTAACGCATTCGATTAATGAGGGTCCTTCTCCCCTGCGAGCTCTCTGAACGGCTTCTTCAGCAGCCTTATACACAGCCATTACATCTTTCCCATCCACCCGGGCACCTGGGATATTGTAGCTAATCGCACGATCGGCTATCGTTTTACAGCTAGAAGCATAGTTGAAAGGCGTTGCTTCCCCATACCCATTATTTTCAGCGATGAATATAACGGGTAACTTCCAGATTGCCGCCAGATTTATGCCTTCATGGAATGTCCCATGATTATTGGCACCATCACCAAAAAAACAAACACTAACATGATCAGTCTTTTTATATTTGGCCGTCAATGCTGCACCGCATGCGAGCGGAAAGCCTCCACCGACTATCCCGTTCGCGCCTAACATCCCCTTATCGAGATCGGCAATATGCATGGAACCGCCTTTTCCTTTACAAAGCCCTGTCACTTTCCCATAGATTTCAGCCATCATTCCGTTTAGGTCGCATTCTTTTGCAATACAGTGGCCATGCCCCCTATGAGTGCTTGTAATGCTGTCTTTATCGGATAGGTGTGCACATACTCCTACAGCTACCGCTTCTTCCCCGGCATACAAATGGACAAACCCTGGTAAAATCCCCTTTGCAAATGATTCATGAACCTGGTCTTCAAATTTTCTTATTTCCAGCATTTTTTTGTACATCCAATAAGCTTTGTCTTGTGATAACTTCATTTCATTCTTTTGAACCGTTTCCATATTTCAGCCCCCAATCATTAATAATGAGTCAATGATCTATATTGCAAATAGTGTGCCAAAATGGAAGTTCGGTAAATTAGGACTTTTTCTATTTTCAGTCGAAACAAAACGAGACAAAATGAGATTGTTGTCTCGTTTTGTCTCGTTTTTTAAAAATATATTATCCCAATTCACTTACCACTGAAGTGAAAAGATGGTTTGAATGTGGAAGCAGTCTTTTAAGGAACAAGCTCTTTATGCACCATTTACTTAGATGCTCGTACTTACTTATGGGGCAAGTTAGTTAAAGTGGAACAAAATCTTCGTTTTATTAAGAAGCGCGTGCGTTCTATGTTGGGTTTCAAACAGTAACCTCTATATTGAGTAGTCTGAGGCCATGCATATGATAAAAAAGGGACAAATTTAATCAGTGTCCAAAACCAGAAAAAGTTCATCCACCAAGTAATACGATTTTGATCGGATTCCGTCATCAAGGTTTGAAAATCAAAGGGTTTCAATCCTACAATGCGAGTCCTCTGAAACCTGAAGGCTCCGTAACTGAAGCTAGGGTTCACGTTATATCCCTGATTAGTCATGAACAGGGTTCAATTTTGTACCTAGAGGTGACTTTGTTATTTCTCCAATGTATTGCAATACAGAGAACTTTTGAGGACAAGGATTTCATAACTGAGCTTAAGGTGTAGGTTTATTTATATGAACCGAAAATTTCCTTTGCCAATCTACGCCCAGTCGGAGTCGCAGCTAGGCCGCCCTCTGCCGTTTCACGAAGTGCAACTGGCATGGTCAATCCTATTTTATACATGGCGTCGATAACTTCGTCACATGGAATGCGGCTCGTAATGCCTGCAAGTGCCATATCAGCTGCCGTTATCGCGTTGGAAGCACCCATTGCGTTTCGTTTCACGCAAGGAACTTCGACCAATCCAGCAACTGGATCACAAACCAGTCCAAGCATATTTTTCAATGTGATCGCCATCGCTTCTGCGGCTTGGCTCGGTGTACCGCCTGCAAGTTCAACTATCGCAGCTGCCGCCATTCCACTTGCCGAGCCCACTTCTGCTTGGCAGCCACCAGCTGCTCCAGAAATGGAAGCGTTGTTTGCAACCACGAATCCAAAGGCAGCGGAAGTGAAAAGAAAATCAATCATCTCAGCTCGGGTTGGGTGTAATTTTTCTTTCACGGCAAATAACGTACCGGGAACTACTCCAGCAGAACCGGCAGTTGGAGTTGCACATATCACTCCCATTGCTGCATTGACTTCGTTCGTCGCAACGGCTTTACTGACGGCATCCAGTAGCAAGTTGCCCCCGAGTGCCTTGCCTGTTTTAATATAATTTTGCAAAAGAACGGCATCCCCGCCGGTTAGACCTGTAACGGATTGCACACCTTTAAGACCTCTTTCCACCGCTTGCTCCATCACTGTCAAATTCCTGTCCATCTTTTCAATGACCTGTTCTCTCGACAGGCTTGAGAACTCCATTTCTTGTAAAATCATGATTTCCGCAATTTTTACATTTTTACTTTCAGCAAGTTCAACCAACTCTGTTACATTTCGGAACATGTTTTTACCTCCATATCTGTGCCCACACTTTTAATCATTCAACCATCCTTATGACTTGCGACACGTTTTCCAAACTTTCAATTTCCTTCATGACATCGCTCTTGATTTTCTGATCGACTTCAATCACCATGAGAGCCATTTGACCTTTTTCTTTACGTGAAACTTCCATATGCCCAATGTTAATTTCATGATTGGCTAAAACCGTTGAAACGGAAGATATAATTCCATAAACATCGTTATGTACCACTAAAATAGCTGGGTTTTCACCTGACAATTTTAGCTTGAACGTATTCAACTCTGTTATTTCTATCGTTCCGCCGCCTATCGAGATCCCAACAAGTTCTAATTCTTTACTTTCGTCGAACAGTCTGATTTTGACTGTATTAGGATGATCCATCACCGTATCCTCAATTGTAAAGGAAACTTCCATACCGGCTTCTTCCGCTATCGTCAATGAAGTGGGGATTCGTTCATCATCCGTATCGAAATCCAATATCCCGCCTACGACAGCAACATCCGTACCGTGTCCCCTGTATGTTTTTGCAAAAGAACCATATAAAGAAATGATGGCTTTCTTCGGTTGCTTTTCGAATAATGTCCGTGCTACTCTGCCGATTCTGGCAGCTCCTGCTGTATGTGAACTAGAAGGTCCAATCATGACGGGACCGATTATATCGAATGCAGATCTATATTTCATCGTGTAATGCCCCTTTTCTGGGAAAAGATTTGTTTAACCGCCTTCATTATGCCGCTTTATGTTCTAATTCGCCGTTATTTGTGAAATGGTCCTAATCTTTTAATTCTGAACACGATTAAGCAAAGGAAACCAACCGCAGCTCCCACAACTGAACATAGCCCAGATGTGATCGTCGCCTTTACAGGATAATGGAAGCCACACATAACTTCCAACCCTGCGATTGGTATGGCCCGTCCCGGTTACATGTTCAAAAAGTATGGAAAAAGCTCTACAAGACGAGAACTTCCCTTGAGCAAGTCAATGCTTAAAAAGAGTTCTTTTAACTATAATAATTTCAGTTATCGAACAGACGAAAAAGGTAAAGTACATGTTGATTTTACGATGCTTATTTATATTTATAATGCTCAGAAATTAGCAGTGAATCGCCTCAATCAACAAATGCACAAAATGAATCAAGCTGTTTTTCGTTTAAGTAAACGTGGCAAAACTTTTATGGAATTGATTTCAATTATAATAGAGATTGAGATGTGGGTATTAATATAGGAATAGGTATAAATAGTAATGATGTCCCGTTGAGATATGACAAAATACTACCAAGCACGAGTATTTTGTCTGCTCTAATAGAATAGTAGAGAAAAATCTTTAAAAATATTGGAAAATAATAAGTTCCTCAATTATCTTTAAAATTAAAGTTTATCTCCTATCATTGAACATCATAATATTGTATTTAATCAAACACGATTGTTTTATTACCATGAATAATAACTCTATCTTCAATATGCCAAGAAACAGCTTGGGCAAGAACCTGTCTTTCCACATGACTTCCGGTAACCTTTAATTCTTCGATTGTATGTCTATGATTAACGCGCTTTACATCTTGCTGAATAATGGGTCCTTCATCAAGATCATTCGTAACATAATGAGCAGTTGCTCCAATTAACTTAACACCACGGTTATAGGCCCTCGCATAAGGATTTGCACCGACAAACGCCGGTAAGAAAGAATGATGGATGTTAATAATTTGATTTGGGAACTCCGATACAAATGTAGGGGAAAGAATTTGCATATATCTAGCCAAGGCAATAAAGTCTGCTTTCCCTTTCAATAGATCGAGTGCTTTCTGTTCTGCTTGTTGCTTCGTTTCATTAGCTAAAGGAATATGATAATAAGGGATGCCATAACTTTCTACTATTTTTTTTAAATCAGGATGATTACTGATCACCATCGGAATTTCCACTGGAAGTTCATTCGATTTCCAACGCCATATAAGCTCCATAAGACAGTGATCCATTTTGGATACAAAGATAGCCATTCGTTTTCTTTTATTATTACCGCTTAAGTTCCATTCCATCGCATAAGCCTGGGCCAGCACATGTAAGTCCTCTTCAAGTTTTGCATAGGAAGCATCAAAGTCGTTTAAATCAAATTCGATCCTCATAAAAAACATACCTGCTTGTGGATCCGTCGTATGTTGGTCAAAATGAACAACATTTGCTCTGCTTTCTAATAAAAGGTTAGATACAGCTGAGATAATACCTGGTTTCTCTGGACAAGATATTAATAATTTAGCACGGTTAACATTTACTTCTTTATACAATGGTCTCTCACCATCCTTTAGATTTGTAATTAAAATATGTAAAAACTTTCGAATTCAGAAGGGGTGGCTAAACTCTACCGCTATAGGTGTCCGAACAAAACCGTTACTACAATTTCATTTCTAGCAATCTTGAACTACGGTGAGAGGGGCGATAGACCTTAAAATTTTTTTACTGACAGACGCTTCCGCTTCCGTGATTTAACATCCCCGGTTTTCATAGTGAAACTACTTGATACTTAATATCGAACTTCTCCCACCTATCATATGGCTCGCCTCCCCTTAAGGAAGAAGTATTCAACTCTTCTTTTAATATTTTTATATCTATGAGTGTATTTCCTTACCATATACAGCTAGGGCAGCTTCCCCAATTGCTTCCGCTAATGTAGGGTGAGGGTGTATCGTATGCGCAATATCCATAGCTGTTGCATTTAATACTCGTGCAAGACCAACTTCTGAAATCATATCGGTTACATGTGGCCCAACCATATGCGCTCCTAACAACTTACTAGACTCTTGTTCAACAACGAGTTTGACAAAACCGTCTGATTCACCAAAAACAAGAGCCTTTCCAATCGCACGGAAGGTGAATTTTCCTGTTTTTACTTGATATCCTTTCTCCTTCGCATCCTCTTCTGTTAAGCCTACACTAGCTACCTCTGGGTTACTATATATGCATTTTGAAACAAGAGTTTGATCAAGTGGCACAGGGTTTTCTCCTGCCATATGTTCAATTGCGATGATCCCTTCATGTGAAGCAACATGGGCGAGCTGTAATCCTCCAATCACATCTCCAATTGCATAAATGTTTGGCTCATTCGTTTGATAATACTCATTTGTTTGAATAACACTCTCGACTTCAACTTTGGTATTTTCAAGGTGAATGCCTTCTATGTTTGCTAATCTTCCGACAGATACTAATAATTTTTCTGCTGAAAATGTCGTGTCTTTCCCTTTATATTCCGCCTTTATAGAGACACCGTCACCTTTTTCTAACGATTCTGGAAGTACCTTTGCCCCTGTTACGATTTTCACACCTTTTTTCTTCATTAGTCGCTGTACTTCCTTTGAAATATCTTTATCTTCTGTCGGTAAAATGCGCTCGGCATACTCAATCACAGTCACTTCTATTCCAAAGTCAATAAGCATCGAAGCCCATTCTATTCCAATAACACCGCCGCCGACAATAATGATGGAATTTGGGAGCTCTTTCATTTGTAGCGCTTCATCCGATGTCATCACATATTCGCTATCTGCTTCTAAGCCGGGTAATGTCCTTGGACGAGATCCTGTAGCTATTAAAATATGTCGAGGGTTTAATATTGTTTCCCGTTCATCATTAATCAGTCTCACTAAAACATCTTTTGACTGTAAAATACTGCCTTTCCCTTCAAACACATCTATTTTCCCTTTTTTCATTAAATGTTGTACACCTTTAAATAAGCGTTCTGTTATTTCTTCTTTTCTGGCCTGTACTTTTGAGAAGTCCAGTCCAACTTCCGGTGCAATAACACCAAATTTATCTGCATTTTTTGCATTTGAATATACCTCTGCACTTCTTAATAATGCTTTACTTGGAATACAACCTGCATGAAGGCATGTTCCACCAAGTTTTCCTTGTTCAACGACCGCCGTTTTTAATCCTAATTGAGACGCACGAATGGCCGCAACATATCCACCGGTGCCGCCACCGATGATAACAACGTCATATTTTTGATTCACCTAATACTTCCTCCTTTGGTTTTCATAACCACAGATAGATATATGGATAGTGTAAGAAAACAACTAACTTATTAAACACGATCTATTCTATTAATAGGTAAACGATTACGATACTTTAATTTATTTCAATGGCACATGCATTGGATGCAAAGCTTTTTCCAACAATAAAGCCACTATCTTCTATATAATCAATTTGTGTTTCTTCATTTAAATAGCGTTTTGTAAAATGATCTAATCTAAGCTGAAGTCCCTCAAATTCAATAATTACATCGTTTCGGCGGGGTTCATCCAATAAGAGGGAGAACTTCACCGACAGCCCGCAGCCGCCGGCAATATCAGCGTCAATGCGAGGAATTTGGGCACCCTTACATGTCATTTCCTTCAGTTTATTCATGGCTGCCTCTGTTATTTTTATTTTGACTATCATCTGATTCTCCCCTTTCTTAATGGTTTATTGAAAAATGATTACGCATTAACCTTAGTTGCACGAACTTGTTCATCTGCATGATAGGAGGAGCGAACAAGCGGACCGGCTTCGCAATGACTAAACCCTTTTGACATGGCAATGTTTTTCAGTTCTTCAAACTCTTCTGGGCTCCAATATTTTTCGACCTTCAAATGTCGTTTAGTCGGCTGCAAATATTGACCAATAGTCATAATGTCCACATCATTTGCACGAAGATCATCCATTGTTTCCATAATTTCTTCTTTTGTTTCTCCTAGACCAATCATGATGCTTGATTTCGTCGGGATAGTGGAATTCATTTGCTTTGCCCGCCTTAAAAACTCTAGTGAACGTTCGTATGTTGCACGTGCACGAACTCTGGGAGATAAGCGTTTTACTGTTTCAATGTTGTGATTCAAAATATCTGGCCTTGCATCCATTAATATTTTTAAGTTGTCATATTCCCCATTCAGATCGGAGGGGAGAACTTCAATGCTGCAAAATGGATTTTGCCGCCTCACTGCCTTTACAGTTTCTGCAAATACTTCTGCTCCGCCGTCTTTTAAATCATCACGAGCAACAGCGGTAATCACCACATGCTTTAAGTTCATTTGCTTTACTGATTCTGCGACACGTTCGGGCTCTTCCCAATCAAGCTCTGATGGTAGCCCTGTTTGAACTGCACAGAATCTGCAAGCCCGAGTACATACACTTCCTAAAATCATGAAAGTTGCCGTTTTTCGTACCGCCCAGCATTCATGAATATTAGGACATCTTGCTTCTTCACAAACAGTATGAAGTTTTTTTTCACGCATCATTTTCTTTAAGCCTGTATATTGTTCATTCGTATTTAATTTAATTTTAAGCCATTCTGGTTTACGAAGATCAGTGATGGACATTTTATTTCTCACTCCTATGAGCAGATGTAATTTTAGCTTTAAATAGGTTGGTCAATAGGGCTAATAAAAAGGCCGATTGAGTTTCTCCATTGCTCTGTCTTTTTAGTTCTCAATATCCTTTTTAAACACGCTTATGAAACCACCTAGAATGAAATATTGAGATTCTTTTCTTTATAATCCATCCTTGGTGGTCCATGTTCAATCATTCATTTATGACGTTACCGTTGCTTCCTCTACTACTTCCTCTTTGGAATAACGCAAGATTGGTTGTCTAGCTGCTTGGACCTCATCCAATCGCCCAATCACCGTAGTATGTGGTGCGTCTAAAACAACCCCAGGGTTATCTTCTACTTCTTTGGCAATTTGAATCATTACATCCGCAAATGCATCGAGTGTTTCTTTCGACTCTGTTTCTGTCGGTTCAATCATCAAACATTCCTCTACATTTAACGGGAAATAGATGGTCGGCGGATGGTAGCCGAAATCTAGCAGACGTTTTGCCATATCAAGTGTTCTTACACCCAGCTTTTTCTGCCTGGATCCGGATAGGACAAATTCATGCTTGCAAATTTGTGAATATGGCGCTTCAAAGTATGGCTCTAATCTTTTACGAAGGTAATTAGCATGAAGCACGGCACTTTCTGATACTTGGCGCAGCCCTTCTGGACCCATCGTGCGAATATACGTATACGCCCGCAAGAGAATTCCGAAGTTTCCATAATACCCTTTTACCCTTCCGATAGAGTGCGGATAATTAGCGTTCAGCACATATTTATCACCTTCTTTTTCTATGCGAGGCACTGGTAAGTAAGGAATAAGTTTCTCTTTCACACCGACAGGACCTGCCCCTGGGCCGCCACCTCCATGAGGCGTAGTAAATGTTTTGTGCAGATTTAAGTGCACGATGTCAAAGCCCATTTGACCTGGTGTTGTTTTACCTAAAATGGCATTGGCATTCGCTCCGTCATAGTATAATAGGCCCCCTGCTTCATGAACAACCTGAGCAATTTCAACAATTTCTTTTTCAAAAAGTCCAAGGGTATTCGGATTTGTCAACATTAGCGCAGCTGTATCAGATCCCACATGTTTCTTTAATTCTTCTAGGTCAACTAATCCATTTTTATCGGATGGAATCGTGATCGTTTGAAAACCAGCAACACTTGCACTTGCTGGATTTGTACCGTGCGCTGAGTCTGGAACAAGTACTTTCGTTCTGGTTTCACCTTTTTGAGCATGATACGCCTTAACCATCATTAAACCTGTCCATTCCCCTTGAGCCCCTGCGGATGGCTGTAATGTTACAGCATCCATTCCTGTAATGACGGCTAGCTCTTCCTGTAATTCATATAAAACTTCTAATGCACCTTGTACTGTTTCAACGGGCTGATATGGATGAATGCGGCTAAAGCCTTCCAACCGTGCCACATCTTCATTTATTTTCGGATTGTACTTCATCGTACAAGAACCCAGTGGATAGAATCCATTATCGATTCCATGGTTTTTATTTGAGAGCGCTGTGTAGTGGCGGACAAGCTGCAACTCTGATACTTCTGGCAGCTCAGCCGGTTCGTCACGAATTAAATGCTTTGGAAATTTTTCATTTATATCAACATAGTCAACGTCACTATCCGGTATACTTGATCCTACCCGTCCTGGACGACTTATTTCAAAAATTAACTCATTATATTCAACCATTTACAATCGCCTCCAAAGCATCAACAAATTGGTCAATTTCTTCTTTTGTTCGCTGCTCAGTCACAGCTAGCAGCATTTTATTTTCAAAACCGTAATCACTTTCTAAATCAAATCCACCGATAATACCCGCCTTAAGAAGTTTTGCATTGACTTCCTTTACCGGACGAGGAAGCTCGACAACAAACTCATTGAAGAATGGTGCCTCATTGATTATGGTAAAGCCCTTCTGCTCTAGAGTTTTCGCCATGTAATCAGCTTTCTCAATGTTTAGCTGTGCCATTTGACGAATCCCTTGCTTACCAAGTGATGTCATACAAATAGAAGAGGCAAGAGCATTTAATGCCTGGTTGGAACAAATATTGGATAAGGCTTTATCACGGCGAATATGCTGTTCACGTGCTTGAAGTGTTAACACGAATCCACGCTGTCCTTTTTCATCTGCTGTTTGGCCTACAATGCGTCCTGGGATTTTGCGCATGAGTTTTTTATTTACCGCAAAATAGCCGCAGTGCGGACCGCCAAAGGACATTGGGATTCCTAATGGCTGCATATCACCGATTACAATATCTGCCCCAAGCTTCCCAGGAGCCTGCAAGAGTGCTAGTGCAAGAGGATTGGCGCTTACGATTAAAAGGGCACCATGTTCTTTCGCAATTTTCTTAATTGCTTTTATATCCTCAATGGAACCGAAGAAATTCGGATATTGAACAATTACGGCAGCAGTGTCCTTATCTATTTGTTCTTGCAGCTTCCCTAAATCTGTAACCTCATCAGCTAGGTTTACTTCCTCAGCTGTATATCCCGGGCCTCCTGCTACTGTATGTAAAATTGCCCTGGATTCAGGATGTACCGCTTTGGATACAAGAACTTTCGAACGTCTTGTAGATGCAACAGCAAGTGATGCAGCTTCTGCAAGCGATGTAAAACCATCGTACATGGAAGAATTAGCCACATCCATACCTGTCAACTCACAAACCATCGTTTGAAATTCAAAAATTGCTTGTAATTCACCTTGACTGATTTCCGGTTGGTAAGGTGTATAGGCTGTGTAAAATTCGGAGCGTGAAATCATATGGTTTACCACACTTGGAATGTAATGATCATATGTACCCGCACCTAGGAAAGTCGGATAATGATTCGCATTTTTGTTTTTGATAGCAAGCTGGTTCATTCTTTTCACAAGCAGAGGTTCAGGAACCGCCTTTGGGATGTTTAGCTCACCCTGCAATCTGATTTCAGCTGGAATATCTTCAAATAACTCATCTATCGAAGAAATATTTAAAAATGTGAGCATCTCGTCTTGGTCTTGTTTCGTATCAGGAAGGTATCTATAAGTGGCTGCCATATTATTCCTCTCCTTCATTAGTAAATGCTTGATACTCATCTTCGTTTAGAAGCGAGTCTAACTCTTCTGGATTGGACATTTCTACTTCGACTAACCACCCTGCTTCAAATGGATGCTCGTTAATCGTCTCTGGAGCGCCTTCTAACTCTTCGTTTACAGTAACTACCGTACCTGAAACAGGTGAGTAAAGTTCGGAAACTGCTTTAACCGACTCGATCGTTCCCATCGATTCATTTACAGCTACTTCATCATCAATCGCTGGGTTTTCAACAAAGACGATATCACCTAACGCTTTTTGTGCATAATCAGTGATTCCAATACGTACACGATTTCCTTCTAATTGTTGTACCCACTCATGTTCTTTGCTATATCTAAAACTTGATATTACCTTCGTCATTGTATTTTCCCCTTTTCTTTTGGTTTTTTTCACTATTGCCATAATTCAGAATATAGTTTGGATGATTTGCCGATTTCAAGGCTACATGCAAGGTAACCGCAATCGACTCCTGAAAACTGCAAGATAACTCTATTAAAATATTTCCGCTTACCTTTTATAGAATGGTGCATTAACAATAACGGCTTCAATCTGTTTATTTCGGATTTCCACTTGTATCGGCGTCCCTACTTCAGCTTGATCGGCTGATACCAAGGCAAGACCTAAGCTTTTCTTCAAAGATGGTGATTGTGTTCCTGATGTCACAATACCTATTTCCTCTCCATCTTTAGAAATTATCTTGTAACCATGACGCGGAATTCCCCGGCCTATTACTTCAATCCCTACTAATTTTCGTTTTAATCCAGTTTCTTTTTGTTGTGTAAGAGCAGATTTTCCAATAAAGTCACTTTCTTTGTTAGTCTTTACTACAAAGCCGATTCCTGCTTCCAGCGGGCTGATATCGTTACTTAGTTCTTGGCCATAGAGTGCAAGACGTGCTTCCAGCCGAAGCGTGTCCCGTGCACCAAGTCCGCATGGTTTTAATCCATTCGTGGCTCCTGCTTCTAAGATCTTTTCCCAAAGTACTTCCGCTTTGTCTGCAGATAAATAAAGTTCATATCCATTTTCTCCTGTGTAACCTGTACGGGATACAAGTACATCGGTAATCCCCGAGATGTTGACATGTTGGGCGAATTTAAAAGTACCAATTTCTGATAAATCTATTTCCGTTAACTTTTGCAAAATGCTTTCTGCCTTTGGTCCTTGGATGGCAAGCTGAGCGATGTCTTCAGAAATATTTTGGAGTGCCATCTCTCCTTTTACATGCTGCTTCATCCATTCGTAATCTTTCTCAATATTTGCGGCATTAATGACGAGTAAATATTTTTCATTCCCTAATTTATAAACTAATAAATCATCGACGGTTCCACCGTCTGGATAACACATTGCGGTATACTGTGCTTGATTGATGCTAAGCTTTGTTACATCGTTTGTAACAAGGTAGTTAATATAACTCTCGGCATCTTTCCCTTCCACAAGTACTTCTCCCATATGAGAAACATCAAAAAGTCCTGCTTCAGTTCGAACAACTTCATGCTCTTCTAAAATGCTAGTAAATTGAACCGGCAGAGCCCAGCCACCAAAATTAATAACTTTTGCTCCGTATTTTTTATATACTTCAAAAAGCGGTGTTTGCTTTAATGCTGTTTCAATACCCATGATCTACCCCCAATTATGATTTTTTGTAAAATAGATGTTCTTTCACCTGTTACCGGTTTCTTTCATTGCCATGATTCCAAAAGACATATCTCGCTGCCATGGCCGTTGCTCAGGTTTCAGCAAAGGCATAATTGCTGCCCCTTTCTTCACACAGTCGTTGGCTCTTGAAATAACGGATAAACACCACAAATCTCTTTAGTTGTTACTCTTGCTTTCTCAATAACGGCTTTATTCCCTTTACTTTTTAGAACCGTTGCAATCACTTCGCCAATTTTCACCATCTCTTCCTTCTTCATGCCTCGAGTTGTTAAAGCTGCTGTCCCCATTCGGATACCGCTAGTAACAAATGGCTTTTCTGGATCATAGGGAATCGTATTTTTATTAACGGTAATGCCCGCGTCTTCCAATAACTTCTCTGCTTCTTTTCCTGTTAAATTCCACGGACGTAAATCCAAAAGGACAATATGATTATCTGTTCCGCCAGAAACAAGGGCTGCACCTTCATTTTTTAATGTTTCGCCAAGTGTTGTAGCATTTTCAATGACTTGTTTCGCATAATCCTTAAAGCTTGGTTGTAAAGCCTCGTTGAAAGCAACTGCTTTTGCTGCAATGATATGCATTAGTGGACCGCCTTGAATTCCCGGGAATACGGATTTATTAATCGCTTTGCTTATTACTTCATCGTTCGTTAAAATGATCCCCCCCCGTGGTCCTCTTAATGTTTTATGAGTTGTACTTGTAATAACATCTGCATATGGGATTGGGGATGGATGAAGACCAGTAGCTACCAGCCCGGCTATATGAGCCATATCCACCATAAGTTTTGCACCAACTTGATCGGCAATTTCTCTAAATCGTGCAAAATTAATCGTTCTTGGATAGGCACTTGTCCCAGCAATAATCAATTTAGGTTGTTCTTTCTTTGCAATAGCTTCCAACTCATCATAATCAATTAGCTGAGTATCTTCTCTAACTCCATAAGACACAACTTCAAACCATTTTCCTGAAACGCTGACTGGACTTCCATGAGTTAAGTGGCCACCATGTGAAAGGTTCATCCCCATCACCTTATCACCAGGCTGAAGCAGTGCGAAAAAAACTGCGAAATTGGCTTGTGCACCTGAGTGAGGCTGAACATTTGCATATTTGGCACCGAAAAGCTTTGTTAATCGCTCAAGAGCTGCTTGTTCTGCCACATCGACAAATTCACATCCACCATAATAGCGCTTTCCTGGATAACCTTCTGCATATTTATTTGTCATCACGCTTCCCATGGCCTCTAATACATCAGGGCTAACAAAGTTTTCTGATGCAATCAATTCCAGTGTTTGATGTTGACGTTGTCCTTCCTTCTCAATGGCTTCAAAAATGGTTAAATCATTTTGTTGTAAACTCATTTTATTTTCCTCCTCAACGTTTTTACCTAATTCTGAATTTTCGCTCAATTAATTTCAATATGGTACTAAACACTTAAGTTTCTTTCCCCCTACAGGCCTACTTTTCTATGAAAACTGTTAATAACAGTATGCTTTACACCCTTTTTTGCACGCAAAAAAGGACAGAAAAGGGTCGTAGCGTTCTCTACCCTTCTCTGTCCTTTTACCTGAGAGTTTAGCTCCATTTTTAATAGAGCCTTTCCCCTTTGGTGGCGTAAATGTTTATACGCGCTCTCCAGAGGTGCGTCCATTTGTGGTTCCATCTACCTGAGAGATTTGTTCCAAGGGTCTTTTTGGAACTTGCTCCTTCGGTGGCTTGTCGCTTTGCACTCTCCCACAACTGTCATCCGCTTATTCAATTGGTACATTTAGAATAGTTGTTGATAATAATTATGTCAAGCATTTTTGAAAGCGCTAACAATAATATTCTAAGATATTTTTTTGAATTTTAATATGATCATCCAGATATCTTAAGCTTTTTATAACGGGCAGTTTTTTACCCACCGAGTTGGAAAATATGGAGCGGCAGCTATCTGGACAAACATCGTTAATGGGATCAAAGGGTTTCTTGCCACTTAATTCCCCGCTGCCTCTCTCTGATTCGCCTGATCTACCTTCGTTTTGCGCATCTTATAAATCGCAATCAGCATAATAAACCAAACAGGAGTTACGATTAAGGCAACACGAGTATCGTTCGCAAGTGCAAGAACAACAAGGACGAACGCTAGGAAAGCAAGGATCAAGTAATTGGAAAATGGATAAAGTGGTAATTTAAATTTGTTCATTTTCACTAGATCTGGTCTTGTTTTACGATATTTCAAATGGCTGATGACTGTAATTCCCCAAATAAAAATGAAACATACTGTAGAGATACTTGTAATCAAGGTAAATACTCCTTCAGGCATTAAATAATTCAAAACAACGGAAATTAAAATGACAACCGTTGAAAAGACCAATGCATTGGAAGGTACTTTACGGTCATTAAGTTTTGCAAACGGTACAGGTGCATTTTTATCTTTGGCAAGTGAGTATACCATCCGGCTTGTACTGAAGATTGCACTGTTACATGCCGAAGCCGCCGATGTTAAGACGACAAAATTGATGATACCAGCAGCTCCAGCGATACCTACGGCCAAAAATACTTGGACGAATGGGCTTTCCATTGGGATGATTGCGTTCCACGGATAAACACTCATAATGACAATAAGTGCGCCAATGTAGAAAATTATAATCCGAATAGGAATATTATTGATCGCTTTGGGGATAACTTTTTCTGGATCCTCTGTTTCACCTGCTGTTAGTCCTACAAGTTCAATGCCAACAAACGCAAACACTACCATCTGGAATGAGAGGATAAAACCATTTATTCCATTTGGGAAGATACCTTCGTGACTCCATAGATTCGTGAAACTTGCTGCGCCTGAATCAGTGGAAAAGCCTTTAATAATCATGAAAATACCGATAACAATTAGTGCTAGAATAGCTATGACTTTAATTAATGCGAACCAGAACTCCATTTCGCCAAATAGTTTTACCGTTGCAAGATTCATAAATAGCAGAATGACAAGTGCAATTAATCCTGGCATCCACTGTGGTACAGAGGGAAACCAGTATTGAGTATAAAGACCAACTGCTGTTAAGTCGGCCATTGCGATTGAAATCCAGCAAAACCAGTAGGTCCAGCCGGTTACAAATGCAGCCATATTACCTAAATAGTCTCTTACAAAGTCGACAAAGGAATGATAGTGCAAATTAGATAAGAGTAGTTCTCCAAGTGCGCGCATGATTAAAAAGCAAATGACGCCTGTAATCATGTAAGCAATTAAAATGGATGGCCCGGCTAAATGAATAGATTTTCCTGCTCCAAGAAATAATCCCGTTCCGATTGCCCCACCAATAGCGATGAGTTGTACGTGCCTGTTTTTTAGCCCTCTATCTAACTTTTGTTCCTGCATACGAATTCCCACTTTCTACTTTTATAGGATACTTGGATTTTTCCCCAATAAAGAGTCTGTCTTTCAATGAGTGTGAATTATTAGCGTACTGGGAAACTGTCCACCACTGTAAGCGCTTTCTTGGATAGGTACTAGATATAGTGAAATAGATCTACCATCCTTTTTGAAAATATAGCGTTAATTGTACAAATCAAAAGATAGACTCATTTATCATTAATGCACCTCCTTTCTTTTTATCTTTCCTAGTAAAAAAAGGACAGAGGAAAGATAGGGATTTTCCTATCTTCCTCTGTCCTTTTACCTGAGAGTTTAACTCCTTCGGTGGCCTATGGCTCTCTTCAGAGACGCGTCCTATTGTAGTCCTTTTACCTGAGAGATTAGTCCCCTGCTTTTTAGGGTTTGCTCCTTCGGTGCTAAACAATGTTTAGTCTCTCCCACAATCATCATCCGCTGATATAAAGTTGTTTTAATAGTTGTATACTATCGGTTTTTAATGGACATTTCAATGGTTATCTGAAAAAACTTTATTTTCTGAAATTTCACCACAGACAATTTTCAACTTTATGAACAGTATATAATTTAGAAGTTATTAGCTGCGAAAAATCAAACTTATTAGCTGCTTTTCTATTCGCAAGGAATCCTAACAAGCTTATGTATAAGCGAAACATTTTTGCATTTTTCCGATTGACTATAAGGCTAAATTTTTAAGATAGGAAATTACATAAGTCTATAGTTTTAACATAATTGATGTATGGAAAAAGAGAAAATTCGCGACACGCGAGAATGCTTGCAGCAGTAAAGATTGGTTAGAAGCTTCCTCCCTAAGTTCAGCAGTAGTTGCAGAAGCTTTCTCTTTTGCAACTTCCTCTTTGTCCCCACCACCTGCTATATTAGCAATGATGATAATTGCTAGAACCCATACCCACGACTTCTTTGGTTTCTTTAGTTTGATTTCCTTTTCCTTATCCATTTACCTCTTACCCCCATTTCAGTTTTGCAGACGGACTGTTGTAAACAGAAATAGAATAACATAATTTAGATCAATAAGGTTTATATTTATCATCACGTATTTATTTTCACTTTCTTTGTTAAATCATTATGTATTCGAACCAAATACAAAAAAGGAGATTTGAGAATCCTTTATTTGGAATTTCATGAAAGGGAGTTAATGAATACTCCTAAGTAGTATAGTTTACAGTTTTGTCCAGATTAAAAAGAAAAGACCAAGTATTTAAGAGCTGAAACTATAACTTTTGGTATTGAACCACATCTATCTTTTCGGCCAAAAAACCCAAAGGTAAATGATTATTCTACAATACTTGACGTGTTAACAAAACGATTTTCCATTACTGTTTACCAGCGTCAAACTGGGACTTTAATTTGGTTAGCAGGCACCTTTTAAAACATGTCTATAAAGTATGATCAAATCTATACCTTACCCTGATAAAATAACAGATTATAAGGGCGTGTTTAGATTTATCAAAACACGCCCTTATAGAAATTCAATTGAAGCATTCTTTTATAAAAGGGGATGATTTATTTGTATTCCCATTCATAAAAATAGGTGAAAATTCGAAGTTATCATTGCCTTTTCCAGTTAGCCCCTCCCTTCACCATGCATGAAAGTTTCCCTTCACACGGAGATCCGACTATCAGCTACAACCCATTCTTTAGCCTTTCTCGGTATCAGTTGCTTATTATCAATAGAATTATCTAATACAGCAAAGCATGTCATCATCTGTACCACGTCTTACAAATATTCTATTCTTTTTCCTAATCTAACTCATAATAACCACAAACAACATATCCTACTGCTTTTGCTGCCACGAGAAGGGCATCTTCATCGATATCAAATTTAGGATTATGATTAAAATAAGGTTTTTCTACTCCTTTAGGTGTACAAGCAATGTAAAAGAAGCAGGAAGGAATTTTTTCAGCATAGTAAGCAAAGTCTTCAGATGGCGGCATTGCTGGAAATTCCTTTACTTCTTTAATATCTTTATCATTTGCATTCTTAAGTGACTCGGCAACCTTTCCTGTTAATTCAGGATCATTATATAAAGGTGGATAGTCATTCGTATAAGTTAGATCACATGTTACACCAAATTCTTCTTCAAGTCCTTTTACAAGACGTTTAACTTCTTTTTCAATTTTATCTCTTGTTTCAACAGTCATATAACGAATATCGCCTTCAAGCTCTACGCTGTCTTTAATTATATTAAATGTTCCTTTTCCATCAAAAGATCCAATCGTAATCACACCAATATCAAAAGGACTTAATCGACGGCTAATAATCGTTTGAGCAGCGGTAACAAAATGAGCACCAGCGACAATGGCATCATTCGCTAGATGTGGTGAGGAACCATGTCCACCTCTACCTTGAACTTTTAATTTCAAATAAGCCCTGCCGTTAAAAGAATATCCAGCATAATAACCAACAACTCCTGCTTCGTCCATTGGCAGCAGATGGATGCCAAATATATTATCTAAATCGTCAAGCACCCTGGATTCTACAATACTCTTTGCCCCGCCTGGCGGAACTTCCTCCGCATGCTGATGAATAATTTTGATTGTACCTGGAATTTCATCTTTTAATTGAATGAGGCAATCGGCTAAGACTAATAAGTAGGCAGTATGTCCATCATGACCACACGCATGCATAACGCCTTCATTTTTTGATTTAAAGGCTATATTCGTTTCTTCAACGATTGGAAGTGCATCAAAATCAGCTCGAAGACCTATGTTTTTTCCAGGCTTTCCACCTTTAATGGTCACGATAACTCCGTATCCATTACCTACATTAGATTGAACTTCTACGTCCTTTTCTTTTTAAAAATCAATAATATATTGAGCTGTCTTTTCTTCTTTAAAAGAAAGCTCAGGATTTTCGTGTAGGTGCCTACGAATTTTTATCATTTCTTCTTTACGGGATTCTAGAATTTCCATTAATTCACTTCTCATAATCTCTTCATTCCTTCATTATTTTTTGAAAACGCCACTATATGTAGCGTTTTACATTTCCAACTGCTAATTATTCTGCAATAGGGTTCCGGTTACTACCAGCGGTGATTTTTTAGAAGCATTAGATGTTTTACCGGCATCTTTTGGCACCAAAAAGATAATAGATAATATTAAATTCCAAGTCCAAATAGCGCATATCCAATGAAGGCGACAATTGTCTGGGTAAGATCATGTAAGAAGGTTAAGCTCATCACCGCCACACCTACTGTCGTAATCAAGATACTACAAATCATTAGTGATTTGGCCATACCTTTTGTAATTTTTACTCTCCAACACGAATCATCGCAAGCACGGCTACTAATAACCAAGTGATAACATACCTGATTGGAATGAATAAAATCCACGACCAACTTGTCTTTTTTTCAGGATAAGATCATATGTCAAGAATAAATGTTTTAGATAATTTAACCTTTAATTGATAATAGTTTTTTTTAAAAGCATCTGAAATATCTCTAAGGTAAATTTGATTATTCCAGTGTTCTTCTTCCAAATAAATAAAAGTGAAGATGATCTATCCCTGCTCTCCATAATGAGTAAACTTTAGTGTCAAATGTGTTTTAAGTTTATCAATTACTCAGGGAAGTTTCACTAACCTGCCTTTTTATAAGCTTTCCCCTTATAAAGAAAAGCTACCGCTAGTTTAGTACATTTGTCCAAAATACCTTATAGGTCAAATCTCTCACCTGATACCAATCTTACTTCTAATGTCTTTTAAGAATGGTACACTAATTTCTTTTGCTTTATCTGTTCATTCTTTTAAATTTTTATCCAGAGTTTTTGGAGAAGACATTAATTCATTATATTTCTCGCGCGATACTTCAATAAATCTATTTATTACATTAAACAATTCCTTTTTGGCTTCACCTCAGCCAATTCCTTGTAAATTTTGCTCTTTCATCTTTTCAGTTTCAGTATAAGATGTGAATATAATAGATGTAACGGGATCTTTTGGTGTTTCTGGTGGTAATGAATCAGTTTTGATTTTATTTATGAGTTTTTGTAACTTTTTGGCTCTTCAATGGATGGAATTATATTATAATAACTTTTACTCATTTTCCGACCATCTAATCCAGGTAATACAGCAGTCTCTTCTTGTATTTTGTACTCTAGTAATAAGAATGTTCCCCCATAGTTATGATGGAAACTTTCAGCAATATCTCTAGCAATTTCTATATGCTGAACTTGCTCTTTCCTTTTATATTTAGAAATTTATCACCTCCAGAAACAAAAAAAGACCTTATGAGAATAAACTCATAAAGTCTTATAAAAAAGACGGAGCTTTTTGCTCCGCCTGGGATGTCAGAATATTTTTTTCTCATTCAACTCGAGAGCTAATTCTTTGAAAAACTGAAGCGATTCTGGATTTCCCATGGAGTCTGCATTCACCACTTTATCAAACTCGAAACCTAGCAACACTTTGCGTATCGGTACTTCCATTTTCTTTCCGTTCAAGGTTTTAGGTATTTGTTCAACGACATGGATCTGGTCTGGGATAAAACGAGGGGACACATGTCCTCGGATTTGTTCATTGATTTTCGCTGTCAATGCTGCATCCAGGATTTTACCAGGCTTAAGGACGACGAACAGCAGCAAGGAAGAACCGCGGCCAAGCACTTCTCTATCAATGACAAGGCTTTCCATAACTTCATCGATCGCTTCGACGACGCGGTAGATATCGCTAGTCCCCATCCGTACACCAGAACGGTTAATGGTCGAGTCGGAACGTCCATAAATGACGCAGCTGCCCTTGTCGTCGATTTTTATCCAATCTCCATGTTTCCATATTCCAGGATACGTATCGAAATAACTCTCGTAATATCTTGACCCGTCTTGATCATTCCAGAAGTAAAGCGGCATGGACGGCATCGGTTTAGTAATGACCAATTCACCGACTTCATTAATCAATGATTGACCTTGTTCATCAAAGGCTTCTGCACGAACACCTAATGCCCTTCCTTGTATCTCCCCGATTCTTACAGGTAATGTTGGAACACCACCTACAAATCCGGCACAAACATCGGTTCCGCCACTAGATGAACTGAGCCATATATCTTTCTTGACATTCTCATACACCCATTTGTAACCGTCACCTGACAATGGAGCCCCAGTTGAAAAAAGAGCCTTCAATTTTGTTAAATCATATCTTCCCATTGGCTTGATTCCTAACTTCATGGAATTCGTAAGGAAAGGTGCACTTGTTCCAAAGAAAGTCATGCCTGTGTCTTCTGCCAATTCCCAAAGGGCATCCATATTCGGAAAGGCAGGGCTGCCGTCATAAAGAACAATCGTCCCTTCATTAAGCAAACCTCCCATTAGTAGATTCCACATCATCCAGCCTGTCGTCGTAAACCAGAATACCGTATCCTCGGAAGTCATGCCTTGATGCAATCTTGTTGATTTAAAATGCTCCAATAATATACCGCCATGCCCTTGTACAATTGGTTTTGGCATTCCGGTTGTACCTGATGAATAGAGAATCCAAAGCGGATGATTGAACGGAACACTTTCAAAAGATAATTCCGCCGTTTCTTTTAATAGGTCATCCCAAGGGATTGTATTTGCCAGATTCACTTCCACAACCTTTTTTTCTATGTAAGGAACCAACACGGTATGCTTGACAGTGCCCAATTCCTGTTTAAGCTGTGAAACAACGGATGTTTTATCATATACTTTTCCGTTGTACTGATACCCATCAACTGCCAGTAATAAAACCGGTTCAATCTGTTTGAAACGATCAATGACGCTTCTTGCACCAAAGTCAGGAGAACAACTGGACCAAATGGCACCTATACTTACTGTTGCCAAGAAAGCTATGACCGCTTCAGGTATATTTGGCATATAGGCAACAACACGGTCACCCGGTTTCACACCAAGTTCCCTTAATGAATGGGCGACAGAAGCCACTTTTTCTTTCAGCTCTTTCCAGCTAATCTCTTGCTGCCTGATATGTTCGGAACGAAAAAAAATCGCCGTTTTTTCTTCTTGAGCATTCAATAATGCATTTTCAGCATAATTAAGCCTTGCCCCTTCGAACCATTTCGCACCTGGCATGGCTTGCTCCGCTAAAACCCTGTCATATTTCCTGGCGGCTTTTACATCACAATAATCCCAAATTGAAGCCCAAAATTCCTCCAGTTCATCAACCGACCATTTCCATAATTCATGATAATCATGAAATGATAAACCTTTCTTTTCTTTTAACCATTTCACATATTGAGTCAATACCGTGTCCTCGATTTGTTCTTTTGTCGGTTCCCAAATGATTTGTCCGTCTGTAAGCGATTTCATTCAATCATCTCCCTTAGGTATCAAATGCATCATTGAATATTTCATAATAATTGGCAATTAAATAAATTGTAATGTATGAGAATAAAACCGTCAATTTACACTATACTCAAATAGGCTCAAATCTATGAATGGGCAGATTAATGGAGAAACATGTACCTTTCCCTTGAACACTTGACACATGTATCGTTCCATCCATGCTTTTGATGACGCTATATGAAACCATTAGGCCTAATCCCGTTCCTTTATTTTTTGTCGTAAAGTAAGGCTCACCTAGACGGTATATTTGTTCCTTTGTCATTCCAATTCCTTGATCTTGAATCATAATTTGGATGTTGGTTGCGTCGGGAATTAAATGTATGTATATTTCGCCATCATCTTGCATCGATTCTAAGCCATTCTTTAATATATTGAACAGGCACTGTTGAAATTTCTTCTTTTCCCCCATTATATAATATGCTTCTTCTTCAAATAAGGACAACTTCAATCCAGCTCCATTATCGTTAGCCAAGGGTTTTATGCGGTTGACGACATGCTGAATTTCCTCGGATACCCTTAATCGTTCCTTGTTTTCAGGGCTTACGGCAGCAAATGTCAAATAATCATTAATGACATCCGTGGCCCGATCTAATTCATTCAGCGCAATATTTGCATACTGGACCTTTGTATGTGAAGAAACGTCTTCGCTTAACATTTGTATATATCCCCTAGTAACTGTAAGGGGGTTTCTGACTTCATGAGATATGCTTGCAGCCAGATGACTAACGATTTCCAATTTTTCTGCTTTCACTAATTTCTCGAGAACCTGAAAATTAGTCAGGATGACTTCCCATAATAAAATTACAACAACGATTCCTATGACTTGGATGGTAAAATATTGTTTCCAAAGACTAATGCCAATAGTAAGTTCAAATATTTGTGTTGAAATAAACTGTGTGAGAATGTGAACAATAAAGATTAAGGATATGCCGATGAGGATTTTTTTACTGACAGACATTTTTAAATAGTATTTAGATATAAAAAACAGGGAAACTCCCATTAGCGGAAAAGAGATGCATGATACATAAAATCCATTTTCCCCCCCTGTTATATAACGGATAAAAAGAGTGATGACTATTAATATGATACCTAACCTATAGCCTCCATATAAACCGCCTAAAAGAAAAGGGATCCATCGAAGATCCCAAACAAAATCCTCTTCTATGACCACTGGGAATAGCATGCATAGAACAAGTGAAAGAATAGGAAAAATGGTTAAGAACGATCCTTTTAATGCATCTAAACGGTACACGTACTTTACTAGATAGCTCATTTGCAATAAAAAGAGCGGAAAAAGGATAATTAAAAAGTTAATCAGTAAATCTTTTGTAATCAGATTCATTTTCACACCGAACTTTCGATATTTTCCGAAGATTTAAAAAGGTATATAAATCATAACAAGATAGAGAATGATAAGCTAGTAAAAATTTCAGGTTGGAATTAAAAAGAGATAGCTAAAGCATGGAGGTACCAGAACAAATAAACGGTTGATTAAGAGTTAGTAAATAAACAGGAAAAAACTGAAACGACGAAGTCATTTCAGTGCAAATAAGGAATATCCGAATACTCACTTAATAAAGAGCGGATTTTGCGAGCATCGTAATTGTCGCATCATCCATCGGAGGATTATGAAGGCCTGCACGTACATCCCTATAGTAGCGTTGCAAGGGATTTTTCCGTTGTAAACTTTTGGCTCCGACTACTCGCATCGCTTTATCGACAATCGAAATCGATTTGTTGACTACCGATAGCTTGACAGCACCCAATTGTTTCGATAATTCATCACGATCTTCAGGGTGCTGCTCCCATTTCTCTGCGACAGAGTAAAGGAAATGGTGTGCTTCGCTCAATTCCAGTTCCATCTCTCCAATTGTCCGTTGAACATTCGGAAGGTCCCTGATTGGTCCTGGTAAGCTATTGGGAGAATAGGTTTTAGCAAATTCAACTGCATAATTTCTGGCTGCCACTGCAATTCCCAAGTAGCAAGCCGGTATATGTAAAAGCCACGCTTCAGGTTTCCTTTTTTCACCAAGATTACTTTTCATGACATAATACTTTTCAGGAAGGCTGACATCATTTAACACCAAATCATGGCTTCCTGTCCCCTGCATGGACATCATATCCCAAGTTTCTTCTATACTTACACCCATTAAATCACGATGAACTAAAAATGTGCCTAGCCGCTCGTCCTCGGGTACCCATGCCGTTACAAGAAAAATATTAAGGACGGGAGAGAGAGTAGTAAAAGTCTTTCTGCCATTCAAATTCCATTGTTCACCCTTTTTGATAGCGAGCGTTTCCGGACGGCCTCCGCGCGTCGGGCTTCCTGTTCCAACCTCCGATGCTGCCGTGTTGATGAGAGCGCCTTTCGACACCTCATCAAACAATTCATTCATGACTCCTTTTTCCCATGGTCTTTTCTCAGTTAAGGATAGGACCGTTCCGACATGCCAGCCTATTCCTAAGGCTGTTGGGCCACAATACTGAGCTATTTTTTCTTGGCATAGGAGAAAATCATATAATGAACCGCCATTTCCCCCATCCGCTTTTGCTAACGTTAATTTAGGATATCCGAATTCCTTTAACTCCTGGATGTTTTCAAATGGAAAACCCTTTGAATCATCCAGTGCTTCAGATCGGCTGGAAAAGGGCTGAATCGCTTCCTCTAATTTTTGAATATATTCTTTTTGCTTTTGTGATTGAAAAAACGACATGAAGACCATCCCTCCTGTAGTAAAGAAATCCTGAACCATTCAGCCACAGAAACAGTAACCGCCAAAACACCACTTTATCATATCACCTTAGTGTAGTTAATGGTTTGAATCTGCCCGTTAAGAGTCAATGTCTTCATTTTTATATTCTTTGTTAGCATTCTTATAAGCTTTCTTCGCCTGGTCAATATCTTTGTTTTCGATAAAGTAAGCTATCGCAGCTTGCCCGATTCCATACGTGACTGCGCCGGCTACCGCACCTGAGACTGCTAGACCGGCCCCTGGTATGAAACGTATTGCAGCCCTGACGCCTTCCCTGACAAGAAGACCGATTCCAACATTGATCCCTAATGCTGTAATGAATTCACTTGCCGTTTTGGTATTGATGTCTTTATCCGCGATAAAACCAATTACCACAATCATCAACCCTTGAATGCCGGTCAATATGGGAAAATCGGCAAAAGGTATTGGCTCTGCACCTATTAATCCGGTGATTGCCGTAAACGTTCCCACAATCGTCCGCGCGAATTTCTTCTTAACGAATTGGCTCTGAATCGCTTTGGCCGTCTTTAGCTTCGCTTCGCTGGGTAAGGCCTCGATCAAGTAATCTGAAAGCAAATCGATGTTCCAACGCATATCATAATCAATATTTCCACCTTCATCAAAGTCAATATATGAGCAAATCGGGATAATGTTCAATAGTGGGATTTCACTTTCGTTAAATCGCTTGGACATCAAAGCAATGGCTTCATCAATATTCTTTTTTTTCTTAGGGTTGGCATCAAAAGGTGCTTGTTTATAATGTGGTGGATCTAGTTCATCCACTTGGGTGACCACACAGATGACGGGTACATCATAATGGTGGATCTCTTTTACGACCTTGCGCAGCTTGTTCAACTCTTGCAGATCTTCTTCAATCCGTGAATCCGTTTCTTTTGCTTTAATCAAGAAAAGAAAAACATCGGGCTGTTCTTCGGTTACCGCTTTTATCAATTCGTCCATTGGTGTTTCTTCTTCAAATTCTTCCGTAGGAGCTTCACTCTCACCCAACCCACGGGAATCCAGCAAACGAATTTTGGGCTCAGCATCACTCGGGTACCAAAGCCATTTTCCCTTACCCGTTCCAGATTTAACAGAACTGACATATTGCCTTTCCTGACCAAACATCGCATTGATCAGTGATGATTTTCCAGATCCGCGCCTTCCTACAAGGGCAATTCGCGGTTCCCTTGCATCAACTGTCATTGTTTTAAGCTTTAAGAGTTGGTCGAGCATTTTGTTCTTTTTCGATTGTGAAATGGGAAGCTTATCTACTTGGCCTTTAATGAAACTGAATATGCTTCCTATTTCATCGTGTTTTTCTCCCATTACGCATTCCCCCTTGTTAAGAAGTGTTTTTAAGTAACATTTACCCTTGATCGAGTCAATTTAAGCATGTAACTTGAATCTCCTTACAAACTTAAGGGCCCCATTTCTAATAATCCTTTAAGACTTTTCTTTTAAGAACATAACGACACTAGCCATGTATTTTTGGATTTCCTGGACTTGAAAAGCGGCCGAATCCGCAATCTGTTTGTAATGATGCTGCCCTTCATCGGTGATTCGTAAATATCGTTTTGTTCGTTTTTCACTTTCCCACCTGCCGACAAGAAGGCCGTTCTCTTCCATTTCATGAGATAAATCATATAAATAGCCGTTTGATGCTATCCAACCGAACTGATTTTTAAGCAGATCGCCAATTTCCCCCATGTAAATGGGCTTCTTAGTGAAAGCGGCTTTTAAAGTAACATAGCGTACAAGATCCTTTACCGATATTATTTTCGAGAAATATGACCTGTATTCTTCAGGAAGTTCATTGAGAACCGAGGGATTTTCACCAGATCCCCTTAAATCGTACATGAACCGGTCAATGACCTTTTTCACCTCGGAAAACCGTTCCAGGAAATTCTCTTGGTACCATATGTAAAGTTCTTTTCCTTTTTCAGTTATCTGATAATAATTCCTTCCCTTATTCGTATATAGTGATAAATGGTTGGATTCGACAAGCGTATTGGATATTTTACATAAATAGTCATAGCTATGCACTTTTCCAGTAAACGTATTTTTTAGGTCCTGATGAATCGCCCTTGGATAATTCGCCTTAATTCTCAAAGAATGAAGTAAAAAAATCGTTAAAAATTCCCGCTGGCTCAACCCGACCGATTCAGCCGTTGTAGACAGTTTTTCCCCTTTCTTCACTGTCAAAACCCCCTTTATATCCAGTTTTATGAACTCATCAAAAAACATTTCTTCCTTCTCCCTTATTATCCTGTGCTGCCACATAATAGTAAAGTTTTTAATGCCAAACTGCCTAGTACTAATTTTTTGGATTCGATCTATTGTGGGATAGGAGAATTCCGAATATTCTGTCGAGGTTTATTGTGAAATAGTTTAAAACAAAAAGAAGAAAACGGCCTATGATAAGGCCGTTTCTTCTTTTTGTTTACTGTTCCGTTAAAATGATCGGATCTTCTTTTGTAATGACGAGGGTATGTTCATATTGGGCGGAAAGCTTTCCATCTGCCGTTCTCGCCGTCCAGCCGTCTTGGTCCATTTTCATATGCCATGTTCCTGCATTCAACATAGGCTCGATCGTGATGACCATGCCTTCTTTTAGACGGGCGCCTTTACCTGGTTTACCATAATGTAAAACGGTTGGGTCTTCGTGCATGGTTTTACCGATACCGTGTCCTGTAAAATCGCGGACAACAGAAAACTTTTCACCTTCTGCATATGACTGAATTGCATGACCAATATCCCCAAGACGATTTCCTGCCCGTGCAGCCTCGATGCCTTTATATAGTGCAGCCTTGGTTACATCCATCAAACGCTGAACCTCTTCTTCAACTTTCCCGACTGCATATGTCCAAGCTGAATCGGCCAGACCGCCGTTAAGGTTTACCACCATATCAATCGTTACGATGTCTCCCTCTTTCAAGGCTTTCTTTTGCGGGAAGCCGTGACAAATTACATCATTCACAGATGCGCACGTTGCATATTTGTAGCCGTTATAGCCCTTTTGTTCAGGTGTCGCACCATGCTCTGCCAAGTATTTATCGACAAACTCTTCAATTTCCCAAGTCGTGATGCCCGGTTTTATCATTTTAGCGATTTCTCTATGTGTCGCAGCAAGAAGTTTGCCTGCTTCATGCATCAAATGTATTTCTCGTTCACTTTTAATAGTTATCATTTATAAATCCTCTTTCGTTTTATATCTTTTCTGATTTAATCTCCTGTTTTATCATATGCCTTTTTTTATATAAAAAGCAACCAAAAACCCGGTAAAAATCACCGGGTTGATTAATTCATGAAATTTTCTGTACCTGTAATTCTGATAAAATAAGCTATAAATTACAAAAGCCTAAAAAGGATCCAGCGATTACTTATTTATGCGATTGAATATTCCAGGTGTGAATTATCTGGAACATTATAATTACCCTGTGACTTATGGTCTTAATAATTCTATATAGGCCCGTGTGTATTAATTGGGTACAGTTTCCCATTCAATGCAAATGAAACTCTTCCTGTTTCCTCTGATACTACCAATACAAGGGCATCACTCCGTTCAGATAAACCCAAAGCAGAGCGGTGGCGTGTTCCCAGTTTTTTTTCCCCGGTTGACCTGTCTGAAAGCGGAAGGACATTTGCTGCTGAAACAATCTGGTTTTGACTAACCAAAACCGCACCATCATGCAGTGGATTTCCAGGAAAAAAAATCGATTCCAATAAAGAATGGGTTAACTCCGCTCCTATTGAAATACCGGGCTGAATCAATGAATCAAGGGGATCTCCCCGTTGAATCACAATCAACCCGCCATGTCTCAAATTCGATAAATTTTGAACGCAAGTTGATAATTCGGGATATTTGTCCGTAAACGGTGACAAATAACAGTTTAAATAAAATGTTGCTGCTTTCATATCAATGTATACAAACTTTTCTTTAATTTTTTCAAAATTTCCAAGAAGGCAATAATTTTCATCACCCATTGCTTCTAAGTTATCCTGTAATGCCGTTATTACTTGGCGAATATCCTCTTTTAAAACTTGTTTCATTGGTGAAAAATCACAATTACCATTATTCACAGACAGGGCCTCCCCTTTATTTTTCACTCTTTTTTTAAGTAAACCATAATTATTTTCGTATTTGGACCTACTTGAAGCTTTTTAAATCTATAATTTCCAATCTACTTAAAGTTTGTCTTCAAGATAATTAATTATTCATCTAATGAGATAGGCACTTTGTTTAAAGAATGGGGTTTAACAATCAGTAATGATTTTTTCACATTTTTTTCTGTCATATGGACAAGGTAAGAGAATAAATATGTTAATGACCCGTTGGAAGATATCCTATAATTAATATGAGGTGGTATAAAATGCCTTACGTAACTGTATTTGACCAAGGAACTTTTGAAGTTGAAATGGGAAAAAAGTTAGTATTAGCGATGGAAGATAACGGTATAAATATTCTCCACAGATGTGGAGGGAAGGCAAAATGTACAACTTGCAGAGTGGAAATATTGGCAGGTGATTTTTTGGAAGTCACAAATAAAGAAAAAAAGGTCTTTGAGGAAAAAGGAATGGAGGATCATTTGCGTTTATCCTGTCAAATTTACGTGAATGGAGATATAACCATTCGACCGATCATGACTGTTGAAAACTCTGGAATTGCCGCTGGACCACGGCCTGCTGACTAAATAGGACCAATACTTTATTAAGCGATATAACATGATGTCATGACATATCAAAACGACTAAAAAAGTTTCCATAGTCGTTTTGATGTTTTTAATCATTTGCTATGTGAGTCACTTTTTTTCCATGACCGCAAAGTAATTTTCTTCGTTATCAGCAAAATTAAATACTCTTCCAGAAGGCATCTTTACAAGTTCCCCCAGTTTGATATTCTTCTCCGAAAAGTCTTTATATAATTCATCAATGTTTTCCGAGTAAAACATTAACGAGGGTGTATTAAGATTTAATTCAGGCTGCATTTTAGCAATGAATTCCTTGTTATGCAGGATGATACTAGTTTGTGCTTCCTTTGTTGGGGCAATTTCAATCCATCTCAAGCCTTGGCCGTTATCTTCTTCAGAAACTACGCTAAACCCCAATTTTTCTGTCCAAAATTTCAATGACTCATCCTGGTTATTTACATATAACATAATTTGACCGACATTATTAATCATTTGCTACTCTCCCTTTCTGATGGTTCCATTATTATTGATACTCTTTCCTTTTTAGCATATTTTGCGATGGAAACATATGACTACTTGAATCCTATAATAAATGTAAGATTTAAGCAATATCCACCAAACTTCTCTCCGCTTATTAAGAAGTAAAATAATGTTAAAAACAATCATTTTCTGTTTTTGAAACCTGTACACCTTAAGTAAAAAAAGGATAAATTGATTATGCTCCATTAGTCAAATATTTTACGAATTTTGCTTAGTTTTATCTCCTACATAATTCAAATGACCTTCCAGAAATTGCGCTTCCACAGTTAATGTAACATAACTTTATCTCTCTTTTTGGAATAAAGACCGTCTCTTCTTTTTATGTCACTAGCACTCCATCAAGTGTAGAAGAAAAATGATATACAGAATCATACTCATACCATTAATAATCTTGAATCTGCCCAGGTAGTTACATTAAAAAAACTGACCGATCTTTATATACTGGAATTTGCAGGACTTTTCGATTTTTCACAGAAATTCTATAGAGTATCTATCAAAGGAGGTAAATAATGTTTCTATCGAAAGAAGGATTGTTAAATATATTAGAAGGCAACAGGAGATTGACAATGCGGGTACTTGAAGCCTTTCCTGAAGAAGAATTATTTCACTATACACCGGCCGTGAAGCTTCGCCCTTTCGCCGAGATGGTTAAAGAAATCATGAACATTGAAACTGGATATATGCGTGGAATTGCACTTAGTGTATGGGAGTTTCCAGATTCGTTTGCTGCACTTTCTACAAAAGAGGCACTAATCTCTGCATGCGAAGCAGTAAGGCAAGATACTAGAAAACTGTGGGAGGAAATTACCGAGGAAACACTTGAAGCGGTTGAAAAGGATCCCTTTTTCGGACCCTCACAAAGCCACTTTGAGAGACTTCAATATGCCCTCGAAAATGAAATCCATCACAGAGGACAGGGATATATTTATCTCAGAACACTCGGGATTGAGCCACCGGAATTTTTCGTCCGGTAAAAGGAAATCTATTGCAAGAAAATTTAACAACACTCAATACAATAGGTGTATGAATCTTGTGGCAAAAAAGTATAAAATAATAGGAGTGAAACAAATGTCAGTTAATGCATATCTTAATTTTAATGGGAATTGTAGAGAAGCAGTAGAGTTTTACGCAGAGGTTTTTGGAACGGCATCACCTAATATCATGACCTTTGGGGAAACACCGCCTAATCCGGAATTTACTCTTCCAGAAGAAGCAAAAGATTTAGTCATGCATACAAGGCTAAGTATTAATGGAAGCAATGTCATGTTTTCCGATGCTTTTCCTGGCATGCCTTTTGTCGAAGGAAATAATATCAGCTTGGCATTTGTTAGTAAGGATTTGGATGAAATTAAATCGATCTTTAATAAACTTAGTCAAGGCGGTAAGGTTGGGATGGAGCTTCAAGAAACATTTTGGAGTAAAATTTACGGTCAATTAACGGATAAATTCGGAATCCAATGGCAATTTAACTTCGAGAGCTGAGAAACGAAATTTGGATATAGGACTTTTCACAAATGAAAAGTTTCTATATCCTTTTGTATTTCCATCACCAAGGATTAAAGGGATTAGTTAAATGATCGGTTGGATACATACCCTAACCTTATATCATTTTCTTGGTTCATGATAAATGGTGTATAGTAAAACGGTAATTTCAAGGTATTTAATCTTTCGCATTTCCATAATCATAATAACAAATTTAATTATCCTGGCTATACATGAAAACAATAAAGGAGAAAAATAATGAAAAACAAAATTCAAAAAATCACAACTAACCTGTGGTTTGATTCACAAGCTGAAGAGGCGGCGAAGTTCTACACTTCCATCTTCGAAAATTCTAGGATCCGAAGAAACACTAGCTATGGAAATGAAGGAAACCAAATCCATGGAAAGCCAGAGGGATCTGTGATGACCGTGGAATTTGATTTGGAAGGACAAGCATTCGTAGCATTAAATGGCGGTCCGCAATTCAAATTCACAGAGGCAATATCATTTATCATCCATTGCGAGGATCAAAAAGAATTGGACTATTATTGGGGGAAACTCTCCGAAGCGGGAGATGAAAAGGCGCAAGTGTGCGGTTGGCTGAAAGATCAATTTGGCGTGTCATGGCAAATCATCCCAGAAAATCTAACCGAGATGGTAAACGACTCCAATCCTGAAAAATCGGAAAGAATGATGAAAGCGCTGCTCCAAATGAAGAAAATTGACATTAAAACTTTAAAGCAGGCGTATCATGGATAAGTTCCAATAAACACCTTTCTGGTAAGATGATTATTTCAGAAGAGTGAACGATTTTGAAGAAGTTAACACCTAATTTCTCGGTACTTGTGAAATTAGGTTTTGATATTTACCAAAATAGAAAAGAAACAAATGGCTGATCTAGATGGTTTTTAAGGGAGAAATAAAATGATGGACAAAATATTTACAACAACACTTCAACGTGGCGATGAAATAATTGAAAGAAAAACCCGCTATGACTCTTTTGTTGTAGAACATACCTGTTTGCTGTTAAAAGCACAAAATCATCATGTCGTGCTTTTTCATGAAATCATGGATGCGTTCACGATGAAAGCGGGTCCTATAGAATTAAATATACCCACTGGAAGTTATACGATTGCTTATTATTGGAAAGACCGCCCTTATAATTTATACATTTGGAGAGATAATGAAGGTAATTATTTAGGTTCCTATTTTAATATTGTAAAAAATACATATATGGCTGATAAGTTGTTATCTTTTGAAGATTTGATCATTGATATCATGGTGCTTCCGGATGGGTCACATTTTATTTTGGACGAGGAAGAGTTACCTGTGCCCTTAGAGCAATTTGAAAGTGGTTCTGTTAAACAAGCCTTAAACTCTTTACTTGATTCCATTGATATCCTTCTTTCACAAATCATTGAGGAATCCGGGAAACTCTATAAACATTACGCTCTCCTTCCATGGTTGAACAATACATGACAATGGTTTTTTATGAACTCCACAAAAGAGGTAGACCATGAACAAAAAGCCTGCTTCATTCAGTAGGCTTTTTGTTCCCCCTCACTCCCCATCGGCTTGTGCCGATATACTGTCAAGTTCATCGATATTCTTCGTTACCTTTGCACTGTATGAGTAGTCACCGTAGCAATATGGATATCGGAAATTCTCTTTGTCTCCGCCGCAATCATAGAGGGTGGGGTTTTTTTCGACCTGAAGCAGGGAGAACTTCTTCGCAAGCTCTTCAGTATGCTTGCCCCCTTTATTTGCAACGAAATCAATATAACCAATTCCCATGTTATAAGCTTGAATGATCGTAGCAAAATCCACGTCCTTTTCATTGCCATATTCATTGATCCTATTGAAATGTTTCACTCCATACTTAATGCTTTCCGTTGGATCTGTGATTGTATTCGGGTCAAGCCCCGCCGACTCAGATGCCTGCATTGGATCACCGCCCCGTCCTCGGCTTTCCTGCTGCATCAAGGCAATCAATGTCGAAGTATGCTCCTCAAGTCCGTATTTAGACAGCTCGTCGCGGAGAAGTGTACTATACTTTTTTACGTTCGCAAAAGAATCAAGCGAATTTACTGATGTGGAAACATTTTCGGAATATGGGCTTTTCATGATCTCCTTTATAAGCAAAAATGCAAAAATCAGGATGAAAATGACAAAAACATTCTTAGATCTCTTTCGTTTCTTCTTCACATTCTCTCTCCGTTATCTCTAGGTTATATATTTATATCTTAACAAATAGTAAGAGTAATAACTATTTAGAATATCATTAAATGTTCAGGATAATGAAATTGGTATTCTATCTATAATCTCTGAACTTAGCCGCAAGAAATCCTAAAAGTACCTGAGTCACTTTAGTATATTTATTTGGACAATGAGACATCCTAATAGTTGGAGGTGTTATGTATGGATAAGAAGAATGATAAAGAAGAAATCCTTGACGAAAAATCCACGAACGACTTTGGAGCAGATCCAGATGAACAAGAGATGAATGGTCTGTATGGTATGTTGGAAACTGAATATGAAGATAATCTTCACGATAAAGAAAAGTAACGATTGGTTTCTTTAATGTTGGTTAAGCGCCTTAATATGGCGTTTTTTTATGAGTTCCGCTACTATTCTAATGGTTCGTATTTCGTTTCTGATTTTTAAAATTTGAATTCATTTGGTCATAAAATAAAGGATACGATTAAAAAGGGAGTGACCTAATACTGTCACTCCCTTTACACGTTTAGTATTGTGAAGATTGTCCGCCATCAATCGGAATGACAGCCCCGTTGATGAACTCCGATTCCCCTGATAATAGGAAGGCGACTAAACGGCCGACCTCTTCAGGTTTACCAAAGCGTTTCTTAGGATTCACACTGACGAAATCCGCCATTGCTTCTTCCCAATTTTCCCCGCCTATTTGCCTGAATGAGCCTTCTACCATTGCCGTTAAGATAACTCCTGGTGCAATGGCATTTATGCTGATTCCATATTGACCATATTCTATGGCAGCTGTTTTCGTTAAGCCTGCAACAGCATGCTTACTCGCAACGTAAGCACTTTGGTTAAGCACAGCACGAATTCCACCTACGGAAGCCACGTTCACAACTGCCCCTGATCCTTGTTCTTTCATGATTGGCAGAATGTATTTCATACCATAGAACACACCATTGATATTGATGTCCGTCACTTTGTTGAAAACTTTGCTATCGTATTCAGCCATAGGGGCTTGTTTACCTTCGATACCCGCATTATTATAAAATGCATCGATTCTTCCATACTTGTTGATTGTTTGGTCTACATAGTTCTTTACTGCTTCTTCATCCGATACATCTGCAGTGACCAGAAGCACGTCCGATTTTGGTGCAATTTCCAAGATTAAATTTTTTGTCACTTCCAAAGATGAATCGTTTAAATCAACTAATGAAAGTTTAGCCCCTTCTTTAGCCAATTCCAATGCGGCTGCTTGTCCTAACCCTGATCCTGCCCCAGTAATGATTACAACTTTGTCATCGAATCGTTCGCTCATTTGTCAAAACTCCCTTTTTAAGTTATTTCGAAAATCCTTTGATTATAATTATCCTTTAAAGCTTAAGAATCCATCATCAACAGGGATGACTTGTCCATTAATGGCGTCCGCTTTTTCAGAGAACAAGAACGTTACAACTTCAGCAACTTTTTCTGGCTGAATCAATTTTTTCCTCATATGAAGTTGTGCCAAACTGTCCAGGAACTCTGGATCTTCACCAATGATCGGCGTTTCGATGAAACCTGGTGCAACGCCGACGACACGAATCCCATATTGCGCAAGTTCAATGGCACCGGATTTAGTCATGGCGATGACTGCAGCTTTTGCGGCATGGTAATTAAAGCTGCCAATTGAAACCATTGTCCCATATATAGAAGCGGTATTAACGATCGTTGCCCCAGTTACACCAAGCTCCACCATCTTCCTTGCTGCATAATACATGCCATAATATACGCCGTGTTGGTCAACATCAACGACTCTGTGGTATGATTCTGGATCCATTTCCAAAAATGGTTTTACTAGTCCAATTCCAGCGTTGTTGAATATGCCATTGATGGTGCCATGATTGGCAATTGCTGCTTCGACCATCGCTTCCAATTCTTCCGCTTTAGCTACGTCCACTTTCACAAAAGATGCCGTGCCTCCCTTTTGTTGAATAGATTCAGCCGTTTCCTTAGCGGCAACATCATTATAATCAGCCGCTACGACAATAGCTCCCTGTTCAGCTAATTTATATGCCGTTTCCTTACCAATTCCGCTGCCCGCTCCTGTAATTATTATGACTTTTCCTTTTAAACTCATCTATGGGTCCCCCTTTAATAAAGTTTTTTGCTTATCAGATTAAAATGGCCCCTCCGTCGATTACAAGTTCTTGACCCGTAATGTGGCTGGAAAGATCGGATACTAGATACATCATTAGATTTGCGATTTCCTGAGGCTCAGCATACCGGCCATCCGGAGTCGTTGCTTCCAACTGTTTTCTAGCCGTTTCTGCTGCCGCGGAATCACCTTGGCCAAATCCGCTTTCAATCGACCGCATCATAGCCGTGTTGATGACACCTGGGCAGACCGCATTCACCCTGACACAATGTGGAGCAACTTCGACACCAGCTGTTTTCGTCATTCCAAGAACTGCATGTTTACTTGCGCCATACGCCACCATGTTTGGCGTTGCCAGTAAACCCGCTCCGGAAGCTGTATTCACGACTGCCCCGCTTTTTTGTTCAATCATATGGGGCAATACATGTTTTAAGCCCAAGAAAACGCCGCGTACATTTATTGACATTAATTGATCGAAAACCTCAGTAGGATAATCGATAAGAGGCATTATTTTGCCTTCCCACCCGGCATTATTCAAGAAAATATCGATTTTGCCATAGGAATCTATCGTTTTTTGAACATAATTTTTAATGTCGTCTTCCTTTGTAACATCGGCCTTTACAAATTTCGCTTCGCCGCCGTTTTCTTTGATTTTATTTACCGTTAGCAGGCCAGCCTCTTCGGAAAGGTCTACAACAACCACTTTGGCTCCATTTTCTGAAAGTGTAATAGACGCTGCCCGGCCGATACCCCCGCCGCCGCCGGTAACAATTGCTACTTTTTCTGTAAAATCGAATGCTTGCATAATATCCTCCCTTCTCCCTTTAATCTTGGTGATGATATTCTTGTTTGAATACGATTACATCATAACATTATTTTTGTCGATTGTCGACAATTTGATTTTAGAGTCAAAGACTCTACATCACTCCACGACTCAAGGCTTCATGAATTTCATTTTTTGCTTTAACGAAATCATCTTCTAGAATGGCCTCAATGGACATTTTTAATCTGAAATGGAAGTTTTCCATCGTTTCCGTATTCCACTGACTTTGGGCAAAAACCATGAGGATATGACTGGCTTCTTCAAAAAATCTTGATAATGCTTTATTATTAGCGATTGAAAAAATATAGCGAAATATCTGTGTTGCCCTTTTTTGATACTCGATTACATTCCTATTTTCACACTCATCGGTTGCACTTTCCAAATGCCTTTGTAATGATTGCTTATTTTCTGCATGCCACTTCCCTTGGGAAAAATCAATGCCCATCTGGATCAACCCGATCGTAACATCATTATATTCAATGATTTCCTTTTGTGAAAATGGCTTGACGATCGTTCCCCGCCGCGGCATCCTCTCAACAATACCGTCAACCTGCAATAGATATAGGGCTTCCCGTACGGGTGCACGGCTAGTGTTCAATTCTTTGGAAATGTCTTCTTCGACGATTTTCTCTCCAGCTTCTATTTCACCTTCAATGATTTTTTTTAAAATGTGTTTAGCGATTTGTTGTGGTAACGATTCTCCAAAATAAATGCCATCTGTCAAATTGGAAGAATTTCCAAACATCTTTCAGCACTCCTATACTTCTATAATTAATTTTAGTTCTTCTAGTATAACATAAGGATAAGAATTAACTTCCTTTATAAATCACATCCATTAAGGAAAGCACATATAAAGAGCCCGTTTAAAGAAAGGGCTCCATGGGGGCTGTTGACAAAATGGGGGAGAGCTTTTGCTCATTCCCCATTTTGATTTTTATCGTTAATTGCTTGTTTATTT
>NZ_JBHZPF010000040.1:0-47193 GCF_042787975.1 Peribacillus sp. YIM B13482 | reverse complement strand
TGGCCAATTGGACATGGCGAGGTCCAAAAATGGCCTAACATAGTGGGCTCGTAGAGCCCCAATCTCCTAACTTCAGGAAAAAATTCAAAGGGAATCTCAAAAAGGGGTTCGGAATTTTTTAATTCCGAACCCCTTTTGTCTACAAACTGAAACTCTATTCTATGATAGAGTTTTTTTTAGTATTCCTTATTTCCATTACAGAAAATCAATCGTTAGAAACATAGAGTGAAGTTTATATTATAATAAAGTTATTAGTTTTTATTTAAACATATTTGTTTTATGATTGTTTTAGAAGATGATACTGTATAAATCCTTATACTTTCTCATAAAATATATAATAAAAGGGGTTTATTATGTTTAAAATGGAAGAAATTACTCTATACGACTCCTTCACTATAGTGAAACCCTATACAACTTTAATGGATATAAAGAATAACTTTTTAAAGTATGATTTTGTAATCATTTCAGCGAAGGAATACTACATTGTTTCAAAGAATGAATGCAATTTTCTGGCATTAATGGATGATTCACTGTCTGTAATCGAGTGGATTGAAAAGGTAAAGTGGACTCCCTCTACCATTTCTACAATAGATGAACTTTCTATGCTACAAACTGATTGGAGCAGACCGGTCCTGATTAAAGATCCGGAAAAAGAAGGAATTAGTGGAATCATAACTGCAAACCAATGGGTCCAACTGCTGGAATTGAAAAATGAGGAGCTATCCGCATACTTTTCTACATTGGCGGAAACCATTAATGACGCAGTCACAGCTGTGGATCAAGAGGGGAAAGTCATCTGCTGGAATACCGTTGCCGAGGGAACATACAGCATTAAACGTGAAAATATCCTTGGTCAAAAGATTGGAGAGCATTTTCAATCAGAGTCCATTATATTGCATCGTATATTAAATGAGGGACGTCCCGTTCGCGGGGCTTATCATCGCCCTAATAATGATAATCACGTATTAGTAAATGCCTCCCCAGTCATAAAGGATAATACAGTCATTGGAGGCATTGCAACGGAACATGATATTACTCAAATTGTTCGTTTAAACGAGGAACTTGATTCTTCGTTACCGTTGCTTATCCATCAGGACAACCCTTTTTCCTCTATTATTGGAGTAAATGTAGAAATTCAAAAGGCCGTGAAGATAGCGCAAAAAGTTGCCTACGCAGACATTCCGGTTCTGTTAACCGGAGAACCGGGTTCAGGAAAAGAGATGTTAGCACAAGCTATTCATTACGGCGGTTCAAAGCGAACCGGCCCTTTTGTATCTATTAATTGTTCAGCCATTCCTTCCACTCTTTTGGAGATTGAATTATTTGGATATCAAAAAGGAGTTTATACAGCAGATAAGAAGACGGGGAAAAATGGAAAAATTGAACAATCACATAATGGGACATTATTCATTGAGGAAATTGATAAAATGCCATTAGACATTCAAGAAAAATTTCTGCACTACTTAGAACATGGATCATTTTATCGTGTAGGGACAACGGAATTATTGACGACACATACACGTGTAATTGCCTCTACATCTCAGGCATTAGAAGCAATGGTAAAGGAAGGGAAATTCAACGAAAATCTTTATTATCGCTTAACTGTAATTAACATTGATATTCCTCCTTTACGTGAAAGGCCAGAAGATATTGTCAAATTAGTTGAACAGTTTGTGCAAGAGTTCAGTTCTAAGTATAAGAAACCAGTTCCGAAAATTGGATCGGAAGTTATAACTATATTAGTTAACTATGAATGGCCAGGAAATGTCCGTGAACTTCGGAATGTTGTGGAACGTGTTATCCTTCTGAATGATGAAAATATTATTAAAAGCAATCATCTTCAAAAAAACATAACTAGTAGCTATTATGTTCATAATAGCCTTATCTCATGCCCACAAGAAACATCATTTCAGGAAGAGGAAAAAGAAGAGTTATACATGATTCAAGAAGCCTTAAGCAAGACATATGGAAACAAAAGTGCGGCTGCCAAATTACTCGGCATGTCCAGAGGAACGCTCTACAATAAGATTAAAGAATACGGATTAAACTGATTTATTTTTATTTTGCATTTTATTATGCCCCAGTTACGCTCTCTATCGAAACTTTTGTTATCACCGATAACAAAAAAACGAGAGCTAGTTTCTGGAAAGACTGCTTTGATAATATCCCCTTAAGGTAGACCGTGTAAAAAGACCACAAACAATCGTGGAAAATACACCACTACCTGGAGGGGATTTTATTATAGGCTAAAAAAGGGAAAAGTTCGAGAAATATTCAAAGGAAAAAAATGAAAGCTGTACAGATGTATTTGAATGGGGAAGGCAGCAATGAAACGAAGGATACCAATTCAATTGAAAGGTATCAGAGTGAGATTATTATAAAGTACAGGCTGAAAAAAGCGTTATGTAAATCTGTAAATGGAGGAACCCAGAATCATGTTGAGAAGTACAGAACCATTCTCCATTCGGATCAAGGCTTCTAATGCACAGCCCATGCATACAATCTACGACTTCAATATCTTGGCATTAAATGAAACCAACATGATAATGTCTTAGTGGAATCGTTCTTTCCCCATTATAAATAAGAGATGTTGAATCAAAATCATTTTTAAAAACTGGGAGGATATCTATTATTACAGCTAAAAACGATTCCAAAAACGACTCAGCCACCGAGCTCCGAATGAATATCGAATCTCGATGACTGTAGTCTTTTATGACTGTCTACTTGACAGGGGTAAATCAAATGACTAATCTGAGTTGGGATTTTTTAATGCGCCAGCCCGTGTCTAATTTCAAATAGCGTCCATTATTTATGAGGCATTTTTTTCTTTGTTCGTTGATAATAAATCCGATGGTTTCTTTTTCTTTAAGACAAAGAAAGAACCGACAATCAGGATAGTGAGAAGTAGCGTTAAAAAGAATTGTAAACGTAAGGAATCAATAAATGTCATCGAGATAAATATACTAGTGATCGTAATAATCGTGGCATATGTTAAATAAGGAAATAACCACATTCTGATCTTAAGTGCTCCAGGATTTTCTTTTTCGTATTTTCTTCGCATACGTAACTGAGAGAAGGCAATCACTAGATAAACAAGAAGGGCTACACCTCCGGAAGCATTAACTAAAAACAGAAATACTTTATCTGGAGAAACGTAATTGAATCCAATACTGATATAAGCAATAACGGTACATCCTAAAATCGCATTCATGGGTATCCCCTTCTTATTTACCTTTAAAAACATTCGGGGAGCATCTCCATTTTTCGCCATCGAAAATAACATACGTGAGCTCGTATAAATACCAGAATTCAAACAAGAAAGCACTGCCGTCAAAAGAAGGAAGTTCATGATTTGAGCTGCAGCTGGTATATTTAAAAGTTCAAGGACAGAAACAAAAGGACTTTTCATCAAACTGGTAGAGTCCCATGGAAGAATTGTTACGATTATTAAAATTGAACCTAGGTAAAAAGTTAAGATACGATAGATAACAGTATTTGTAGCAACCCTCATGGCTTTTTCAGGATGTGAGGTTTCCCCAGCTGCAGTAGCCACGATTTCACTCCCCATAAAAGAGAACATAACAAGGGCAACTCCTATAAACACAGAACTTATTCCAGATGGCAGGAATCCACCTCTATGTAGAAGGTTTGAAGTACCAGGTGATTCTATACCTGGTATGAAACCGAATATAATGGCACCTCCAAGAATTAAAAAGAGAACAATACTGACAACTTTGATCATGGACAGCCAATACTCAAACTCACCAAATGATTTAACAGAATAGATGTTAGTTAGGGTTAATAAAAAAGTAAGCATAAGGCTGACTGACCAAGAAGGCAAAGAAGGAAACCAATATTGAATAATTGTCGCACCTGCTATCGCTTCAACTGCAATGGCAATTACCCAGAAAAACCAGTATAACCAGCCAATCGTGTACCCGGCCCATGGGCCGATCGCTTCCCGGGCGTAAGTGGAAAAAGAGCCACTTGATGGATTTGCCGTTGACATTTCCCCAAGCATCCGCATCACCAAAATTACCAGTAATCCTGCTAGCGCATATGAGAAAATAGAACCTGGCCCAGCCGTATTAATTAACGGGCCGCTTCCAACAAATAACCCAGCACCGATGATTCCTCCGAGAGAAATCATGGTAATATGCCGAATTTTCAACTCTTTTTTTAATTCAGGTTGTTGATGATTCATATCCTACATCCTCTCCATAACGTAAAAACCAAAAAAATTAAGGGGATTCAAATCTTTCAAAAAAATAACAGAAAGTGATAACCCTTAAAACAAGAAACAAATCTTTAACAATTCTTCCTCTTTTATTTCTTCTACTTATTAGAATTAAAAAATTAAAATGCATATAGACTCCAAATAAAAGATGAAAAAATATTAAGAATTATATGATAATACATTTTGTGCATATTTGTCTATTTATTTCCCGGAATGGAACATAAACTAAACACTTATGTATACTTTAAAGTTATTTATAAAACTTAAATCAAAAAGCGAGCTCGTTCCGTTGTTATGATTGAAGGCATTCCTACAGCCATTTACATACTATGTGGTTTAGAAGCTATGCAATTGAAAAAAAACGGGTTAATAGGTGGTGAACTCTCCCCAAGATAAAATGAATTCACCATATACTGTTTAGATTAGCTTCATAAGCTAGTATAATAATCTGTTTTTTAAAAAATGAATATTAAATTGAACAAAAGTGTTTAATTTTAAATTATTTAGACAATTTTGTTGAAAGTAGTATACAAAAGTGTATAAATGGAATTATAATATGTTCATATTAAGTTTTTGAATATTATTTTTATTATAAATTTTCCGTTAATGAAGGAGGAGATATTGGATTAGCGAACTTTTTTCACAAACAAAAGTAAAAGAAGAAATTAGAGGCAGCAACTATCAGTTGAACATTATTCATACTTTTAACTTAAGATGATGCGCTATTACATCGGTTATACAAATTTATTTTTTAAGGGAGAGAAAAACATGATTACAACAAATAATACGGACATTAAAACATATAAACACGAACCATTTACAGATTTTACACTTGAAGAAAATAAAAGTGAATTTAAAAAAGCTTTAGAGGTTGTACAATCAGAGCTAGGAAAAAATTATCCACTTGTCATTGGAGAAGAATTCATTACAACAAATGAACAAATTGTATCGATAAATCCAGCAAATAAGGAAGAAGTAATCGGTCGAGTTTCTAAAGCGAATAAAGAATTGGCCGAGAAGGCAATGCAAGCAGCATTGTCTACATTCAACACATGGAAAAAAGAAAAACCAGAAGAACGTGCTAACATTTTATTTCGTGCCGCGGATATCATTCGTCGCCGCAAACATGAATTTTCAGGCTATCTAGTTAAAGAAGCTGGAAAGCCATGGAAAGAAGCTGATGCAGATACGGCTGAAGCCATTGATTTCCTTGAATTCTATGCCCGTCAAATGATGCATTTAAAAGACGGAGTACCTGTAAAAAGTCGAGATGGAGAAGCAAACAAGTTCAACTATATTCCACTGGGTGTAGGTGTCATCATTTCTCCATTCAACTTTCCATTAGCTATTATGGCCGGAACGGCAGCTGCAGCGATTGTTGCCGGAAACACGATTCTTCTGAAACCATCAAATACCACACCAGTGATTGCAGCGAAATTCGTTGAAGTCATGAAAGAAGCAGGTCTTCCTCATGGCGTACTTAACTATATTCCAGGAGGGGGCGCGGAAATAGGGGATTATCTTGTTGATCATCCGAAAACTCGCTTTGTTTCCTTCACGGGTTCACGTGAAGTTGGCTGCCGCATTTATGAACGCGCGGCAAAAGTGCATCCGGGTCAAATTTGGTTAAAGCGTGTGATTGCCGAAATGGGCGGAAAAGATACTGTAGTCGTAGATAAAGACGCGGATTTGGATGTAGCGGCCGCTTCGATTGTTTATTCTGCTTTTGGATTCTCCGGACAAAAGTGTTCGGCTGGTTCACGTGCGGTGGTACATCAGGATGTTTATGACGAAGTCCTTGAAAAAGCAGTGGCATTAACTCAAGATTTAACGAATGGCTGCCCTGAAGATGTAAATACCTATATGGGACCCGTCATCAGCCAGGCTTCTTACGATAAAATCATGAAATATATTGAAATAGGAAAGGAAGAAGGCAAGTTGATGACTGGTGGAGAAGGGGACGACTCCAAAGGGTATTTTATTGAACCGACCATCTTTGCGGATATTGATGAAAAAGCACGTCTGATGCAGGAAGAAATTTTTGGACCTGTTGTAGCTGTTTGTAAAGCGCGCGATTTCGATCATATGATGGAAATAGCGAACAACACGGACTACGGCTTAACGGGTGCGTTACTTTCTAACACTCCTGATCATATTGAACGAGCAAAAGAAGAATTCCACGTAGGTAATCTATACTTTAATCGCGGTTGTACAGGAGCAATCGTTGGGTATCATCCGTTTGGTGGGTTCAATATGTCTGGAACGGATTCGAAGGCAGGGGGCCCTGATTATTTGATTCTGCACATGCAAGCGAAAACAACTAGCGAAACACTTTAATAAGGGCTGGGGCAATTTAAAAAGGTTGCCCCATTTAATAAAACAAGGACATGCATTTAGGGGGATATATTCATGCTGGCAGATGTTTCAAAAAATATTTTTCTTCACGCTTCCAACAACAAAGCGTTAAATAAAGCTGCGAAAAAATGGGGCCTTCGATTTGGGGCTTCCCAAGTTGTGGCAGGAGATACTATCAAAAGTGCGATTAAGAAAGTTCAAGAATTAAATGAAAAAGGCTTGATTTGTACACTGGATCATTTAGGGGAATTTGTTTCAAGTAGAATAGAGGCAATAGAGGCAACGGAATACAACGTAAGAACGTTGGAAGCTATGGGGAGTGCAGGAGTAAATAGTAATTTATCTGTAAAAATGACCCAACTTGGTTTGGACATTGATCGGAATTTTTGTGTTCAAAATATGTGTCTAATACTTGAGGCAGCCAGGAAATACAACAATTTTGTCAGAATCGATATGGAAGATCATGCACATTGCCAAATCACGTTAGATATCCTGAGAGAATTACGCGAAACATATGATAATGTAGGAACAGTGATTCAATCCTATTTATATCGAGCGGAACAGGACGTAAAAGAATTAAAAGGAATTCCCCTTCGTTTAGTTAAAGGAGCTTATCAAGAATCTCTTTCTGTGGCTTATCAAGAGAAAGAAGAAGTAGATAAAAATTATATGAGAATCATTGAAGAGCATTTGCTGAGTGGCAGCTATACGGCGATTGCTTCCCATGATCATCGTATCATTGCCAGTGTAAAAGAGTTTGTTCAAAAAAACAATATTCCACGTAACCAATTTGAGTTTCAGATGTTATATGGATTTAGGACAGACATGCAATTAAGTTTAGCTAAAGAAGGATATACAATGCGTGTGTATATTCCTTTTGGTAACGACTGGTTTGGTTATTTTATGCGTCGCTTGGCAGAAAGACCACAAAATATAGCTTTTGCCCTTAAAGGTTTCTTTTCTAAATAATTGATGGGTTTATTAAAATGGGTGAAGATACCATAGAAAGTTATTTTATGTTAGCGTTCGTTTCTGGGAAACTAAACAGATAGGTACAACCACTCTTTTTAAATAGAAAAATATAAGCATAAATCTTCTCTGAAAGCGCACAGTGAAGGAATAATACGATCCCGTCCTCCCTTGACCGGTGGATTCACCCAGTATGAAAAGTCTGGATCCTACCAAGAGAATGAAAACAGTTTACTCGAGCAGGAGGAGCTTTTAATGCTTCGTAAAGAGCTTGAGCAACAGCATATGGTGAATGATATTTTAAAGCAAGCTTCGTATTCTCGGAACACTAGGCTACATACGCCGATAGTGTTTTAAGATTAAAAAGCGCAAAATTGTATCATAATATAACCATATACTAAAAGTTTACATAGGTGATGATTTCAGGTCCCATGTTTTAGGAGGACGGGTTTATAGAAGCGAAATATTGCAGAGAATCAAGGGTCATAAGAACGAGTCGTATATTTCCAAATGATGTGAACAATCATAATACATTATTCGGCGGCAGATTGATGAGTGATGTCGATCAAGTAGCATCGATTTCTGCAGCACGTCATAGTCGGAGTGAATGTGTAACTGCTTCAACAGATTCAGTTGACTTTTTACATCCCATACGTACAACAGATTCAGTGTGTTTTATATCTTATGTGGCATGGACAGGCACATCTTCAATGGAGGTTTTTGTGAAAATTATTGCTGAAGATTTAAAAAGCAGTGTTCGTAGAATTGCAGCGACTGCTCTATTAACATTTGTTGCACTAGATGAACATAAACGTCCCACACGTGTTCCAAATGTTATTCCGGAGACAGAAGAAGAAAAAAAATTACATGAAACGGCCTTAGATCGAGCAAGTATGCGGAAACAAAGAAAACAAAAAAGCAAAGATGTGGCTATGTTTTTAAATGTAGATTATCCTTAACTTTCATCACCTGCAAGGTAAGAGGCAACCCTTATCAATATCGTTCAAGTTGAAAAGCCGGGCAATAAGCAAGTGAAGCATTAGATTTACTAGTTCAATCCAGTCTTTTCTCCGGCTATCGTTCTCAGCAGAATGATTGGTCTGGCCTACAAAGGGACGAGTTCGTTTTCATCCGGAAGTAACTGCTTTATCGAAGTAAAGGCGGTTTGCGATCCTCCCGTATCATGCCCTCCCCTGAATTAGATCGGTTAATTCGAGGGTATGTGGGAGCGATTAGTAAAATGTTGGAACAACCAAAGATATTATGGTTCTGGTGGAATGGCGGCATCATAGTTTGAATGGCTGCAAAACGATCAGGCTATTATTGGACAGAAAAAATGGCATGGTCATTCTTTTCAAAAGATATCATCCATAGCACAAAATTAATAAATAGATATGCGTCTAGCTGCTTACATGGCTCGGTGTAAGTATGATATTTGGAATTTCTAATTCATTTCAATAGAAAGAGAGGGTTTTAAGGTGAAAAAAGTTATAGAAACTGTCTATAGTCCTTGTTGTGGAAAAGTTGAAAACATATTTGTTAGTCAAGGCTCTTATGTATATGAATGGGAAAAACTAATGGTAGTTCATACAACGGACAATAAAAAAGTGGAAATTGAGACTAGTGTAAGTGGTCATGTTGTTTCAATTGAAGTAACAAAAAATCAAAATGTAAGTAATGAAACAGTGTTAATTCAGTTACAGGATGATTTATTAATCACAGGAAGTGATTGATAAAAAGGTCCAAAGGGTTTTTAGGATTAGTATCCTGAATATGAATTTTTCTAAACCAGAGTCTTGTAAAGGCACGCGTTCAATATTTAGAATATTCAGTGCATTAAACAGAGTAAAGCGGAATAAATAAATTAAGCAAGAATTTCAAATTGTTAAAAACGGAGTAATCCTATTTTTTATAATGATAGAAAAGTGCTAGTTAATGAACATATGTTTAAAAAGCTCTACGATATGGTAGAGTTTTTTAATTATAGAAATCCTCCGTTCTGGTGCAATAACCTATCGCAAGAAACATAGGGCGATTTTTGCAAAAAAGATACTTTATTGTATTGTTCTTTTTTACGTCAAAGGAGTTCTATGGATTAAACATAAATATATAGGCTAGTACCTGTGCTTTAAGGAAAATTGGGCAAAAGTCAAACACCACCCGCAAATACACACATAGACTACTATATTGTAGGATATGTGTGTATTTTGATTGAATCGAATATAAAAATGAATGAACAGTTCTTTAGAGAATTGTGAAGGATTCGCAATGGTGATTGTTTGGTGACCCGTTTATGGGCGCATAACCATAATGAGGCAGGATTATTGTAAAAAGTAATCATTAAAGATGGATATTTCTTATTTAGGAAAAATTGATAAATTGATTGGGGATTTATCAATTCATATTATTATTTGCACAACTATACTAAAAATGCCGTCCGTACATGCGATCTAAGCAAGATTAAGAAGCAATCAACCGAGTAAATATATCCCAATAATAACCCCGATAGAATATTTAAATAAAACAATTAACCAAAAACATCATCAAGTAAAATGCTGTCTTTCTGCAGAACCATGAAAATATAGTTTGTGGAATATTATTAAATATTTTCCTGTACAGAGGAGATACTACCAAGAGCAAAGGTTAGAAAGGAAGACAGTATGGATCATATACAAATGGCCCGTACGATGTTCGGGACGAATATGGCTGTACATATCATATTTGCAACGATTGGCGTCGGGTTGCCGATGATGATGTTGGCAGCGGAATTGATGTATCAAAAGACAAAGGATTTACAGTATGTCGTCATGGCTAAACGCTGAACCAAAACATTAGGGGGTTTGCTTGGGGTCGGCATTCCGACTAGTACGATTGCGGGTGTGCAACTGTCACTATTATGGCCTGGGTTCATGGAAGTGATTGGACGAGTCCATGGATTTTGGCGCTGGCTTTTGGGCAGACTTACATTAAAAAGGAAGAAACCAATGCTAAGAAGATAGCGAATAGCTATTTATCACCAACTTGGGAGGTAACTAATACTTTTGTCGTTGGTCTTGTTATCGCTATTTGCAGTTTATTTCCAGATGCAGTATTCCCGATTGGGGAAGCCTTGATCGTTCCCGCAAGCCTAATCTTGGTCCTATTATGTATTATGAGTGCATTCTTGGTCTTCTCGCACAGCTTAGACAAAAATGAAAATTTTTCTAAGCAGGGGGGGTATGGGGTGCCGCGCCGCGCCGTTATAGCGATCATCATTATTTAATCGGCAGTTATGTTTATGGCATCGCACATTTACCTTATATCATTTATCCAAATGTCACGATCCTTTCAGGATTTACCGACCCGACTTCATTCCGTGCCGTGTTTGCCACATATATAGTGGGCTTTGTGATATTGGTGCCAGGTTATTTCTGGTCCATCTTCATGAAAGATCAGCGCCGAAAGTTAAAACGGAGACAAATGTCAAACTAGTTCATCTTGGAAAAGAGAGGTTATCACTATGAAAATGTTAGATCTGCTAAAATATGCGGTTTTAGTCATCTCACTCTTTTTGAGCTATCAAGCGGTTGAAGCACATGATAAAAATTTTCAGGTCGATGGCACCTATATTTCAACAAAAAGAGATGTAACAGGTGACCAGAAAATAGACATCATCCAGGTTCAGGGTTTGCCATATGAGGAAGGAAGCAAGTTCCTGAAGAAAATTGAGTTAAGTGTGGAAAGCAATCGCCGTACAATCAGCGTCCCGCTTGAAGCTGGATATAATCCAGACCTCAAGGTTGCCGACTTGAATGATGATGGGGTCCAGGATGTATTGGTCACGGTTTTGATGGAAGGTGGAGAGCGGTTGATAACCAGTTATGCCTATACGTTCAAGGATGGAAAAGCGAAGGAACTGGAAATCCCTCCACCCGTTCCTGTAATGGCCCAATTTCTTGACGGATACAAAGCGGAAATCATTATAGAAGGTCAAAAGCCTGTGGTGATAGATGTCAGTTCCAGAAAACAAGCTTATGATGAAATGGGCATTTATCTAAATGGAAAACTAAATGAACCGACAGAGCTTTTGGTTGATCCCTACTCTTCACTGGACCTCAAGACCGTTTTGGGAAAAGGAAAGGGGTTTATAGGGATCCAACATGTGAAAGGTTCCGATGAACGTGATTCGATCCTGGAAATCAAATCGGTATGGAAGTATAACAATGGATGGCAGCTTGTAAAAGCCCAGGTTAAGCCAGTCAGGGCGAAGAATAATAAATAGTCAAGTGTGAATGGTAAATTGTTCAGACATATTAAATAAAGCAGGTTGACAGCTCTTGGTCATGAGGGCTGTTTTTTGTTTATATTTAAAATTGACAATTTTTAAATATTTGGTAAAATCTAAATAAATCCAGTTTATACATAATCAAACTTTCTTGCTGGGTTAAATGTAAGCGGATACAAGGGGGTGCAGACTTACGGAGTTAAAAGAAAAAATAATCGAAACATCGTTGACACTCTTCGAACAGCATGGTTTTCATGGTGTCTCCGTTAACGAAATCGTCAAGGCATGCGGGACTAGCAAGGGTGGATTTTATCACCATTTCTCGTCCAAAGATGAGCTTTTATTTGTCATTCATGATTACTTTATTTCATATGTTTTAACTAAAGCACAGGAAGCCATTTCAGCAAGTACCCATCCAACAGAAAAAATGCAAAAGATCATTCAATCTTTCGTTAAAGTTTTTGACCTCTATAAACCACACATCTCAGTTTTCTATCAAGAAAGCATTTACTTAAAACCACCTTATGTAGAAGCAATCAAAAAAAAACGTCAAATATATAAAGAAATTATTTTTTCCGTCATCAAAGAAGGCATTGACAAGGGAGTGTTCCGCAGCGAATTACCGGTTGAAATTACCGGGATGTCGATTCTGGGCATGGTGAACTGGTCCTACAAATGGTACAAAAGGGACGGCGGAAAAACCATAAATGAAATTGGTGATATTTACGTAGATTTAATTCTACAGGCACTATTGACGAATAAACAAAAAGAAGAGGAAATAACCCGGCCATTTTTACTGAAAAACCAATTGGTTGTGGATTAAACAGTAAAACCTGAATTGTACAGACCAACTAGTCGGTCTTAATAGAAAGGGGAATGAACAAATGGATTTCTCACTTACGAAAGAACAACAGATGATTAAGGAAATGGTTAGGGAATTTGCTGAAAAGGAAATTAAACCAATTGCCATAGAATTGGATGCAAAGTCCATGTTTGCGGAAGATGCATTCAAAAAAATGGGGAAACTCGGGTTGCTTGGAATTCCGTTCCCTGAAGAATATGGCGGCTCGGGTGGAGATACGATTTCGTATGCCATTGCAGTTGAAGAGGTTGGCAAGGCATGCGGAGGAACCGGCTTAAGCTATGCAGCAGCCGTTTCACTTGGAGCAAGCCCAATTTACTATTTTGGAACCGAAGAACAGAAGCAAAAATATTTGGTTCCAATCACGACCGGTGAAACTTTGGCAGCTTTCGGGTTGACAGAGCCTAATGCGGGTTCGGATGCTGGCGGTACGAAAACAACTGCCGTATTAGAAGGTGATGAATATGTGATTAACGGCGAGAAAACATGGATAACAAATGCCAGCTATTCAAGAACCATTACCGTTACCGCTGTATCGGGCAAAGATTCCAGGGGCAAGAACATCATCTCCGCATTCATCGTGCCAACGGATACCCATGGGCTTACGATCAATAGCAATTATGAAAAAATGGGAGTTCGGGCTTCCAATACGTGTGAAATCATTCTGGATAATGTCCGGGTGCCAAAGGGGAATTTATTGGGAGATCCAGACAAAGGGTTCAAACAATTCTTATTCACGCTTGATGGAGGAAGGATTTCCATTGCAGCTTTGGCCGTCGGTATCGCTCAGGCTGCCTTTGACAGAGCTTTAGCTTTTTCTAAAGAGCGCATTCAATTCGGTAAAACCATATCAAATTTCCAGGCCATTCAATTCAAGCTGGCAGACATGGCGATGGAAATCGAATTGGCGAGGAATATGGTATATAAGGCTGCATGGTTAAAAGACAATAAAAAACCTTTTGCAAAGGAAGCGGCATACGCCAAGCTTTTTGCAAGTGAGACCGCGTTCAGGGCCAGCAATCAAGCGATTCAAATACATGGCGGTTCTGGATACATGCGTGAATATGAAGTGGAACGCTATTTAAGAGATGCTAAGTTATTGGAAATCGGGGAAGGCACATCCGAAATTCAAAGGATCGTAATCGCCAGACAATTAGGCTGTTAATCTTTTCGGAACGAAGATGAACAATGATGCTTGGGTTCAATCAGATGGGAAGCAGATGTTATCCATACAGCAAAAAGCGTTCATTCTTACTTTTATTTGATAGGAGGAGTTTGATGTCCGATTTGCTAGATGTTACTATCGGAAAACTGCTTGAAAAGACAGCTGAACAATATGGTGATAATGAAGCGGTGGTTTACCATGAACTTGGCCTTCGTCATTCGTATCGCGAATTTGAAAAGATTTGCCGAAAGGCGGCCCGGGGGTTCATGGCACTCGATATTAAAAAAGGGGAACATATCGCCATCTGGGCGTCCAATAAACCAGAATGGCTTATATCCCAATTTTCGACAGCGAAAATGGGCGGGGTGCTGGTAACGGTCAATACCAATTACCGTACAAGTGAACTGGAATACCTGCTTAAGCAATCGGATTCGACGACGATAATCGTGATGGAACAATATAAGGATCATTCCTATATAGATACGTTGTATGAAATTGTACCTGAATTGAAAAATGCCGAACCAGGAAAATTACAATCTGAGAAACTGCCAAAATTGAAAAATATCATCGTTTTGGGTGAAACGCGTTATCCTGGCACGTTTTCGTGGGATGAAGTCATTAGCGGGAGCGAATCCGTTTCGGAAGAGTTGCTGGACCTGAGGATGGGGGAATTGTCTTCCAGTGATGTGATCAATATGCAATATACATCTGGGACGACAGGATTTCCAAAAGGAGTGATGTTGACGCATTCAAACTTGGTCAACAACGGCTTGAATGTTGCGGAATGCATGAAGCTTACAAAGGATGACCGGCTTTGCATCCCCGTTCCGTTTTTTCATTGTTTCGGCTGTTCCCTTGGTACGATGGCCTCTGTTACTGTAGGGGCAACGATGGTGCCTATTGTGGAATTTAATCCACGTGTAGTCCTACAGACCGTTGAAGCAGAAAAATGTACGGGGCTCCACGGTGTACCTACGATGTTCATCGCCGAACTTAATCTCGATGACTTCGACCAGTATGATTTACGTTCGTTACGGACTGGAATCATGGCAGGCTCCACGTGCCCGATCGAAGTCATGAAAAGCGTGGTGAATAAGATGGGGATCTCTGAAATTACGATTACTTATGGTCAAACGGAATCATCTCCAGGAATTACGATGACAAGAACGGACGACCCAATCGAACTTCGTGTTTCCTCAGTGGGAAGAGCATTGCCGAAAGTGGAAGTGAAAATTATCGATCCGGCAACTGGAGTAGAGGTCCCACGGGGCAAACAGGGGGAACTCTGTTCAAGAGGATACCATGTAATGAAGGGGTATTATAATAACCCGGAAGCAACTGAACAGGCGATTGACCGGGAAGGCTGGCTACATACGGGAGATTTAGCGGTGATGGACGAGAATGGTTATTGCATGATAACAGGCAGGTTGAAAGATATGATCATTCGCGGGGGGGAAAATATTTATCCCCGTGAGATAGAAGAATTCCTCTATCAACATCCTGCAATTGTCGATGTCCAGGTACTCGGTGTCCCAGATCGGAAGTATGGGGAAGAGGTAGCGGCATGGATCATTTTGAAACCGGGAGAAAACCTTACGGAGAAAGAACTGACAGAATATTGCAAAGGGAAGATATCATTTCATAAAATTCCCCGTTACATTCAATTTACCGATGCATATCCAATGACTGCATCCGGAAAGATCCAAAAGTATAGGCTTAGGCAACAAACTCTTGACCTACTATCGGAACGCACCAAATAAGGAGGATACCGAATGATTCGAAAAATTCTTATCGCAAATAGAGGAGAAATAGCATCACGTATTATTCGTACATGCAAGAAGTTGGGAATACTTACTGTCGCCGTCCATTCGGAAGCAGATTCGGATTCGCAATTTGTGGAATTGGCAGATGAGGCATATTTATTGGGGGGCCCGAGAGTACAGGAAAGCTATTTAAACGTCAATAAGATTTTGGAAATCGCTAAAGAAACCGGAGTGGAAGCCATTCATCCTGGTTACGGATTTCTTAGTGAAAATGCAGATTTCGCACGTTCATGCGAAGAAGCAGGCTTGATATTCATTGGTCCCAAACCAGAGGTCATCCAGCAGATGGGCAATAAAGTCGAAGCACGGAAAAAGATGGAGCAAGCGGGACTTCCATTGGTGCCAGGATTTTCACGTCCATTAATAGATAGCGCAGAAGCGGCAGCCGTTGCCGAAAGGATTGGATATCCAGTCATGTTAAAAGCAGCAGCAGGCGGCGGGGGAATCGGCATGCAGGCCGTTGCTAATGAAGAGGAACTTTACAAAGCCTTCGAAGGGAATCAAAAACGTGCTCAATTGTTTTTTGGCAATGGAGATATGTTCATAGAAAAATTGATTGAGAAGCCTCGTCATATCGAAATTCAGGTATTGGCGGATTCCTTTGGGAATGCTGTTTACTTATGGGAAAGGGAATGCTCCGTTCAAAGGCGCCACCAGAAGGTCGTGGAAGAGGCTCCCTCTTCTTTCCTTGACGAAGAAACAAGAAACAGGATGGGAATGGCTGCTGTGAAAGCGGTAAAATCCATTGGTTATAGCAATGCAGGTACCCTCGAATTTTTAGTTGATGCGGATAAAAATTTTTATTTCCTGGAAATGAATACACGCCTACAAGTTGAGCATCCTGTCACCGAAGAAATTACGGGACTGGATTTAGTCGAACAGCAAATTAAAATTGCATCGGGCAACAAACTGGAATTCACTCAAGCAGAGATTAAAAAGGATGGACATTCCATTGAAGTGCGAATATATGCTGAAGATCCGAAAACCTTCTATCCAGCACCGGGGAAAATCACCAGCATGGAACTTCCGGAAGGTGAAGGGATCCGTCATGAATTGGCGGTTCATGGAACTTCCGTCGTATCCCACTTTTATGATCCGATGATCGCCAAATTGGTAGTGAGCGGCGATTCGAGGAATAAAACGATCAAGAGATTAATAGAAGCGCTGGCAAACTATAAAATAGAAGGAATTAAAACAAACCTTCCTTTGCTGATGGAAATAATTTCTCATGAAGCTTTTTCCCAAGGAGATACGACTACGGATTTCATTGCGAAATATATTAAAAAATTGACTGTATAACGCATATTTTAAAAACATAATGATCAGGAGGAATGTAAGATGGCAGAATTAAAGGCAAGCATGGCAGGAAGCGTTTGGAAAATCGTAGCGAGCGAGGGGCAAAGTGTTACCGACGGACAGGACATCATTATCTTGGAATCCATGAAAATGGAAATCCCCATTGCAGCTGAGGAAGCTGGCACCATCAAAGAACTTAAAGTGAATGAAGGGGATTTTGTAAATGAAGGCGACATATTGGCCGTCATTGAATAAAGGGACGGAGGGGTAAGATGAACTGGCCTGAAAAAGTGACAATTAAGGAAGTTGGACCGCGTGATGGGCTGCAAAATGAAAAGGTCATTATACCTACGCAAAGCAAAATGGATTGGATCGATCAGCTCTCTGATACAGGATTATCTTATATAGAGGTGACTTCTTTCGTACATCCAAAATGGATTCCCCAATTGAGTGATGCGGCCCTTGTGGCTAAGGGAATAAAGCGCAATCCCGGGACCACATATGCGGCCCTTGTACCCAATCAAAGGGGTCTGGAATCGGCTCTTGAAGCCAATATCGATGAAATTTCCGTGTTCATGTCATCCAGTGAAACCCATAATCTTAAAAATATCAATAAATCGATTTCCGATACCTTTCCAATAATGAAGGATGTCATCGGGACTGCAGCAAAAAGCGGGAAAACGGTTAGGGGCTATGTTTCAACCGTTTTCGGCTGTCCTTATGAAGGGGAGGTTTCGTCCGAACAGGTTTTCCGTGTTTGTGATCAACTATTTGACTACGGAATCAGTGAGGTCTCATTGGGTGATACCATTGGGGTCGCGTCACCAATACAGGTTGCCTTGTTCCTTGAACAGGCTGTAAAAAGATATGATATAAGCCGAATTGCCCTCCATTTTCATGATACAAGTGGCATGGCACTCGCAAATGTACTCCAATCACTGGAATATGGAGTGGACACTTTCGACTCTTCTCTCGGTGGTTTGGGAGGATGCCCATATGCACCAGGTGCGAGCGGCAATGTGGCTACGGATGACCTGATTCATATGCTACATAAAATGGGAATTCACACGGGAATCAATCAAGAAAAACTAATGAAGGCTGCGTCCATGATGCAAAGCTTTTTGGAAAAACCATTGCCTAGCCATCAGATGGCTGTATATAACGCGCAATAAGTTGAATTGAGGTGAAACGATGACTTCATTAGTAGAGATCAGTCATGATGCCAAGGGAATTGCCATCGTGACTTTGAATCGGCCGGATGCTGCCAATGCATTATCCACCGAATTGCTTCATTGCTTATTCGAAGGGCTGGATGAACTGAAAAGAGAGTCCAATTTACGAACCGTCATTTTAACGGGAGCTGGGGAAAAGGCGTTTTGTGCAGGTGCGGATCTTAAGGAACGGGCTGGGATGAATGATGATAAAGTCAAGGAGACAGTCAAACTGATTGGTGACACGATTACGGCTGTAGAAAACCTTCCAGTCCCAGTAATCGCTGCAATTAACGGCCCGGCTTTTGGAGGAGGGCTGGAGCTGGCGCTGGCCTGTGACATACGAATCGCATCGGAAACGGCAAAGATGGGACTGACAGAAACGGCATTAGGAATCATCCCAGGCGCCGGCGGTACTCAACGCCTGCCCCGTATAGTCGGAATGTCAACGGCGAAAGAACTGATTTATACGGCGAAGAGATTGGACGCAAAAGCGGCACTTGCCATGAAAATCATCAGTCATGTATATCCACCACAACAATTACTTGAGGAAGCGAAAAAACTGGCTGGGGAAATTGCGGTCAATGCCCCATTAGCACTCAGGGCAGCAAAAGCGGCTATCAATCAAGGGGCTGATACTAACTTGAAAACAGGATTGCAAATTGAAAAAGACTGCTATCAGACAACTTTAAAAACCCGTGACCGACTGGAGGGTCTGTCAGCATTCAAGGAAAAGCGCAAACCGGTATTTACGGGTCGATGATTTCAATTGAAGGAGGAACATGGATGGTAACGACGGATAAACTAACCGAAACGGTTGAAACGATTAAAAAAGGCGGTTTAGAAAAATATCATCAAAAAAATGCTGAAAAAGGAAAGCTTTTCGTACGTGAACGGTTAGAGCTGCTTTTTGATGAAGGGGTTGAAATAGAAGACGCTTTCTTTGCAAATTGTGCCAGTGATGGTCTTCCCGCAGATGGTGTGGTTACAGGTATAGGAAAAATCAATGGTCAGAGGGTCTGTGTCATGGCCAATGATTCGACCGTAAAAGCAGGTTCCTGGGGAGCAAGGACCGTCGAGAAAATCATTCGCATTCAGGAAACAGCTGATAAGTTGCAGTTGCCCCTCCTTTATTTAGTCGATTCTGCCGGTGCTCGAATTACGGATCAAGTAGAAATGTTTCCGGGACGCCGCGGTGCAGGACGAATCTTTTACAACCAAGTAAAGTTATCGGGAAAAGTTCCGCAAATTTGTCTATTGTTCGGACCATCTGCAGCGGGAGGGGCATATATCCCAGCTTTCTGCGATATTGTCGTAATGGTTGACGGTAATGCATCGATGTATTTAGGATCACCGAGAATGGCAGAAATGGTCATTGGCGAAAAGGTTAGCGAAGAGGAAATGGGCGGGGCGAAAATGCATTGTTCTGTTTCAGGATGCGGGGATGTGCTTGTTAAGTCAGAAGAAGAATCCATCGCGTTTGCACGCCGATACTTAAGCTATTTTCCAGGAAATTATCAAGAAAAGCCTAAAGCCAAAAAGCCTGAGCTGCCAGCTGAATTCGAAAAAACATTAGAAGAGCTGATTCCAAAAAACCAGAATGCAGCCTTTAATATGTACGACCTGATCGATAGGATTATAGACAGGCAATCGTTTTGTGAAATCAAGAAGCTATTTGCCCCCGAATTGATTACCGGGCTTGCAAGGCTAAATGGACAGACGATTGGGATCATAGCCAATCAGCCGCGTGTCAAGGGAGGCGTCCTTTTCCATGATTCAGCCGATAAGGCGGCCAAGTTCATCAATTTATGTGATGCTTTCCATATACCGCTGTTGTTCCTGGTGGATATTCCAGGATTCATGATTGGAACGAAGGTCGAACAGGCAGGCATCATTCGCCATGGTGCGAAAATGATTTCGGCCATGAGTGAAGCCACGGTCCCCAAGATTTCTGTCATTGTCCGAAAAGCTTATGGTGCTGGACTCTACGCGATGGCTGGTCCCGCTTTTGAACCGGACTGCGTACTTGCCTTACCGACGGCATTGATTGCGGTCATGGGGGCAGAAGCTGCGGTCAATGCAGTCTATGCCAATAAAATCAATGCGATGGAAGCGGAGGATCGCCCAGCATTCATCGAACAGAAGCGCAATGAATATAATGAAGACATTGATATCTACCGCTTAGCCTCCGAGATGATTGTTGATGGCATCATCCAGCCAAATGACCTGCGTGATGAATTGAGCGCCCGGTTTGAAGCATATAGCAGTAAACAATTGACATTTACCGATCGTAAACATGGAGTCTATCCAGTCTAATGAATTCAAGAAACAAGTCCGGTCATCATGACCGGGCTATTTATCATGTATGAAAATAAAATGATTTTTCAAATAATAAGAAAAATTTTCTTATTTAGAGTTGCTAAATCACATAAGGAAGAGTACTATAATTAGTAATTATTGATTTACTAATTACTCAATTCATACTTAGTGAAAGAAAGTGAGCGTTGCCATGGTTCAGCAGGAAAAAAAGAAATATATAACTCCAGATGGATACACAGCAGACATTGCGATCTTTACTATTACTTCGCAGAAAACGGCAGAGAAAGCGCCGCCTGAAATGTTTTTAAAGCTATTGTTAATCAAACGTGCGACGAAAGATAAGGAAGGACACCCAAATGTTGAAGGAGATAAATGGGCATTGCCTGGAGGCTTTGTAAATGCTAGGGAGACTGCTTATGAAGCAGCTAAACGGGAATTAAAAGAAGAAACGGGCGTAGCTGGATTCCATGTCAAGCATTTCGGTGTTTATGACCGCCCAGGGCGCGATCCCAGGGGATGGATCATATCCAATGCTTTTTACGCCATTGTCCAGGAAGATTTTCTCAATCAAAGAAAAGCGAATGACGATGCAGCTGAGGTTGAATTGTTCACGATACAGGAAGCGTTACAATTAGAGCTTGCATTTGATCATCATACAATCATTAACGACGCGATGAACTTACTGAAAAAAGAAATGGTGCAAACGACGATAGCCCAAAAATTCCTGCCGGATGAATTTACACTTTCTGAACTGCAACGGGTGTTGCTGATAGCTAGAGATGATGCAAAAATCAGCGCGGATTCACTTTTTTATGCAAAAGCCCCTAAACTCCCCTTCTTGGAGAAAGTCTTGGATGAAAAGGGTATCCAGAAGAAAACAAAACGGAATTCGTATCGGCCTTCACAACTTTACCGATTTAATGCAGAGATTGTCATGGACTCTATTTATTATTAAGGGGGAATAGGTGAAATGGATAAAAAGGCATTGATCAATATCGATTATACGTATGACTTCGTGGCAGACGGGGGTTCATTGACCTGCGGGAAGCCAGGACAGGATATCGAGAAGGCACTAGTCAGGATAACCAAGGAGTTTATCAAACAAGGGGAATACACGGTCTTCGCGATTGATTTACATGAAAATGGAGACCGCTTACATCCTGAATCGAATTTGTTCCCACCGCATAATATTAGCGGTACAATGGGTAGAGACCTATATGGGACTTTAAAAGAAGAATATGAAACAAATAAAAATCAAAAGAATGTTCATTTTCATTATATAGATGAAACGCGTTATTCGGCATTTGCAGGAACGGACCTTGATATCCGCCTAAGGGAACGTCACATTACCGATGTTTATTTAGTCGGGGTTTGTACAGATATCTGCTTATGAATACTAGGAATCGGATATTTGTTCAAACCCTTATATAGTAGGGGTTTTCAGGGTGTATACTTCAATAAAAATTTATTAGGATTTGAAGTTATATCGTTAGTAATAAATGACTCATAACAGACCCTGTTTTCTACTACAACACGGGCACCTAAAAAATCCATGTTGTAGTAGTAGTAGTAGTAGTAGTAGTAGTGGGATATCAGTAGTATACGTTACCGAAAGGAATTGTACATAAATTTATTGTAGTTAGAGAGAATATGGTTCCTAAGCGGCAATGGTAAACACTTCGATCCAAGCTTTAGATTAAGTTCTTATAAAGTATTACAATCACTATAACATTAGGGGATGCTGGAATATTAAAAAAGACAGATGATGATAAGTTTAGGTTTTTTTCAAAAGTTTCTAAATGATACATTCATCTCGCCACGTTCTATTCCACCAATATATGGATATTGAATTTCAGTTATACGCTAATTGTTCTTGCTCACCCTTTAAACATGAAAATGAAAGATGCTATCTCAAAGATTTATTAGTGAACCCCTAAAAATTATGTCCACAATAATTATCCGGACTCCAAATCTATTAAAACATACTGAATACGTTCTACATTTAATATCCATACTTTATTCCCAAAAGGGATACATTATAGATTAAGCTGCCATTTAATGGTGGCTTTTTCATTTTAATTTTTTTAGAGAAAAGTTATAGACTTAAAACCCCCTATAAAGGCTTTTTTTGTGACGTTTATGGAAAAAATAATTAATTTTTTAAAAAGATCAAGTCTCCCCTTGTTTTTTATTAGACAAATTGAATTTAATTCAAACACCTTAGGCAACTAAGAGAATTAAATTAAGTTTGGGGATAAATAAAATGACTGTAAGTAAATCAGCAGGAGAATTGAAATTAATAAATGGCGATGTCTTTAATGAAATAAAAAAAATTGAAAGTAATTCTATTCATTTAATCTGTACGGATCCGCCATATTTTATTTCTAGAAAGACGAATTTTAAAAGTGGCGGCGATGACCAAAAAAAATATGGCTCAATTTCAATGGAATTTGGTGAATGGGATTTAGAAGAGAATAGTTTAAATTGGTTTTCCCTATTACAAGAATTTAAAAGAGTACTAGTTCCAGGTGGAACAATGGTTATCTTTTACGATATTTTTAAAATAACTGATATATCAAAAGTTGCAGATAAGCTGAAGTTGAAACAAAAAAGAATAGGAATTTGGGAAAAAACGAATCCTGTCCCCATTAATGCGAAAGTCAATTATTTGTCAAACTCAAGGGAATATTTTATTTCCTATACTAAAGGCACAAAAAGAACGTTTAATTCCTATTATGATAGGGCTTCTTATGAAGCACCTATAGTTAGTGGAAAAGTGAGATTTCACCCTTGTCAAAAGCCAGTTGATGTTCTCGAAAAAATAATTGCAACTCATTCTAATAAAGGTGAAACAGTATTAGATTGTTTTATGGGTTCAGGGTCAACAGGACAAGCTGCTATAAATCTAAATCGGAGCTTTATTGGTTTCGAATTAGATAATACCTACTTCACCAAAGTTTCTAGGGCTTTGCATAAAGCTTTCACAACCTGATGATCTTTCATCAGGTTACTTTATGGAGATTAGCAAGAATATAAAAAAGGTATCCTTTCCGATGCTATGTATTATGAGAAAAGTATAATAAAGACAGCTATAGACAAGTCCAATATTCATTGCCGTCATCTTTTTTTATGTTAGAAGCCTCCATTCCACGTGATGTAGGAGGCAGTGGCCTTTGATTATCGCCTTCCCTTTCAGATTATTGCTGGAGCTTACAAATTTGGGTCTGTCATTAAACGCCCACATTGGTCTCCTGAAGAATGTATCGCCTGAACCGAAAACTATCTGTGATTTCCGGTTTTTTCTTATTGAACTACCATGAAAATAGACTTCTGGAATTTAGGGGAAAAGGCAATACTTAAGAAGACGCAGCACATTGTTTTTTAAAAAAGGGGATAACACATAGCGTGTAAGTAATTTTGAACCCCACCGCAAAATATATAAAAATCTTGTTACACCTGTTTTTTCACTTATATTTTTCACTGACTCATTTTCATTGAGCAAACGGATTATTTAATTGGAACTACTTGGCTAATTATTTGAATAATCTGAAAATTTTTGGTATAATAAAAAAAAGGTCAAGGAGTTGGTTTCCTATGGAAAAGAATTTGGCTAATACAACACCACAACCTGAAATAAACGTCAAGGATTCTGAATTTGCTGAAATGGTGATAAAGAAAGCCCTTCTTAATTTCCGAAAAGAGCAAATCCGAAAAGAGATTGACCAGTCATTACAGGATCAAAACAAAGAAGAATTCCTACGATTAACAGAGGAATTGAAAAACATTTCTTAAAATGTTGTTTATAAAATGAACTTAACATATTTGTAACTTTAAAAAGTACGCCAAAACGCCAATCCCATATCTATAAGGGATTGGCGTTTATTTGATTTTTATCGATTAAGCACGATATTATAAATAATTTATTATTTGTTCCAAAAAACTCGTAAGTAAGGGGACACTCATGAAGGTCTGAAAAAACCTTGGAAGAGTGCCCTAGTTGTTTTTTAGTGAATTCTTTAAGTTTGATGAAGCTTTTGTCAATTGCGTACGTATCTTTATCGTTTTAGTCCTTGTTTCTCGGTAATGCTTTGTCTAATTCTAAAAACTCGGTAGCACCCAAGTGTGGGCCCAATCCATTGAATATAGGCTGGACTGCCTCAATCGGTTATTCTAATTTGACCACCTAATAAAGGTTAATATTGGTAATGTCTTTTTAATCCACTTGATCAATTATCTTTTTGATGATACTGGATATGTTGGACTATTAACCCATTTTAAGAGCGGGAAGCAACAGTCCTTATCCTTTATACCCTTGCTCTAGCAAATCGCTTGTAAATTTCATGAGCATATGCATAGCGGCAATTAATAAGTGCAGTTCCAGCCAATTCAAATGCCTTCAGAAAAACTCTAACTGCATATTCTATGTCCTTTGTGTGTTTCAATTTTTCCATACTATAACCTTTTTGACGCATTAAATTCTGCATCCAACGCTCATTCCATTCTTTCAAAATATATTCAAGTTGAAAGTTTAAATCCCACTGACGACCATGAGCTTTTGCTTCCAATATACCCCAACGCCCTCCCCCATGTTTACTACAATGTTTGGTTTCCCACTGAGCAAGTCCCCCTTCCACATAAACTCCAATCTTCCTTATTTCGTTTATTACGTTGTATTGCCCTCGGCTACATATGAGACTCCTGCTCTAAGTTACCCATGATACCTGCGGTTGCTTCCTCTGAAAATCCATTTCGTCTAAAGAAGTTCCAGATTATTTGATGGTTAGGTTTCCACTCTATCTTATAGGCATCAGGACAATGGTATGGTCTGTTCTGGTAGTGTTGGTCTGTCCCCTTAATTGATGATAGAGTTTATTATTCCCATAAATTTCAGATTCGGTGACAAAAAACTCTTCATCAGATATCCATTCCTCACTATAAATTTCAGTAGCAGAATCAATAGACCAGCCGTTATTTTGGATACACCAGTAATCTCCAGCAGTAATTTTTAAAACATTTGGATACTCACTTGGCTTAGGTAGCTGAATAAAAAGATAAGTCTCGTTCTTTTCAGGAAGATACTTTCTCAACACCCCACACTCAAAGAAAGTCAGGGAATACGTGCTTTACATCAATAAGGGAGGTTGTTGAAGCAATGATTAGACTCTATTTTTGAGTTTAGATTTTCGTAGAAGATGGTGGCGGCGAGGAGCGCCGCCATAGGAGTTTCTTATGGAACTAAAGGGGCAGGATAGCTCTACAAGCACAGTATATTCATACTGCGACATAGCAAAATAACAGCTACTGATGTTTCTGTTTCTTTTTTTTGAAGTTTGTAAAATTATAAATAGGGATAGTCCAATCACTATCCCTAACATTACATATGATTTCGATTAACGAGTTCTTCCGCCTAATTGTTGTTCAGCCATTTGCACTAAACGTTTTGTAATTTCTCCACCAACAGATCCGTTTGCACGAGATGTTGTATCAGCGCCAAGTGTAACACCGAATTCACTAGAGATTTCGTATTTCATTTGTTCTAGAGCTTGTTCTGCACCATTAACTACTAATTGATTACTGTTGTTATTTCTAGCCATGTTGTCAGCTCCTATGAATGTAATGTGTTGCTAGTCATAGGTTTTGATAATGTTAAGAGTTATATACTATAGAATTTAAAATAAATTAAGGCAGTGATTAAGTGAAATTAAAACTCATCTGTAGCTCTAGAAGGGAAGAGCACAGGAAAACATTGAAGCCACCGGGTTGCAAGGTGACAACAGATGCTTTTGCAATCATTTTAATCCCGCCAAAAATGATGACAGCCGTAACGATAGCCTGGATGATTGCCGTAGCCTATTTTTCGATTCCAAACGATTCATTGAACGCACTTGTAATCGTGTTGGCTTGTACCAAATAGTAATTCAATCCCTATCCTTTTTGAAGGTGAGGATATTTTATGCTTACTCATAGAAGAAGAGATGCTCTTCTTTAGTAGGATGCACCTATTTCTATTACTTCATTTTGAAGTTTTTAAAGTTAAACTCCATTTTTTAAAAATATAATTAAACGTTTATTTTAATTCTGGCGTACGTTTTACTTGCCTCCGTCATAATCTAATTTTTTTTACAGCATAGAGTATATTTCTTCTTATGCGAGAAATGATAAATCTGAGAGAAAGGGGGGCGTTTCATATTTTTTTCTCCGGTTTATTTAAAAGGAAACGTTATTCAAAATACCAGCAAACAAACCAAAATGTTTATTCAGAAACACTTAGTTCGATAGATCATTATCCGCTGTATCCTGATTTATCGATGAATATACAAGTACTTCAGCAGATGTTTCACCATGCTCCGGATTTGGTGATTCGCCACTTCGAATTCGCCGGAAAGGGAACAAAGGCAGCTTTAGTATTCGTAGATGGTTTAACAGATAAAAATTCAATAAGCAATAACGTTCTAAGTGCCGTGATGCAATCCTCTTTCGACCCAAAGAAGGGATTGCCTACAACTGTAGGGGATGTTGAAGACGTCCATTCATGGAAATCCGTTGAAAATGCACTTTTTGCAGGTGACAGCGCCTTATTCATCCAAGGGGAAACGAAAGCGTTTCTTTTGGATACAAAAGGATGGCCTCAAAGAGCGATTGAAGATCCGAAGTTAGAAACATCACTGAAAGGTGCCCACCAGGGATTTGTAGAGACCGGAAGTCAGAATGTAGCAATGTTGCGAAGGTATATTCCTAACCGAGAATTGATCATAAAGGAACTTACAGTCGGTGTTCGCGGAAAGTCAAAGGTCTTTATCGTTTATTTGGGGGATGTTGCTAGTGAAGAAGTACTGCAGGAACTTGAAGACAGAATCAAACAAATTCAAATGGACGTGATAATTAATACTGGTGAACTATCTGAACTCATTGAAGATAACCCATATTCCCCGTTTCCTCAGTTTATATTAACCGAGAGGCCGGACGCAGCAGCTTCACAAATTCTTCAAGGTCGATTTGCCGTTATCGTCGATCGTTCGCCATCTGTTTTAATTGCTCCGGTAACATTAATGGCATTTCTTCAGAGTGTTGATGATTACAGCACACGCTGGTTAGCTGCATCATTGATACGGTTGCTGCGCTTTTTCGCTTTTATGATCACATTATTTCTACCTTCAACATATGTAGCCATTATATCCTATAATTACGAAGTCATTCCTTTAAAGCTTTTTTTATCCATAGCCGAATCACGGGTGGTGGTGCCCTTTCCGCCAATCATAGAAGCACTCCTGATGGAGGTTACCATTGAAATGATGAGAGAAGCAGGCGTTCGTCTTCCGGCTCCAATAGGCCAAACGGTTGGAATTGTGGGAGGAATTGTAATCGGACAGGCAGCTGTTCAGGCAGGTATAGTAAGCAATATTATGGTGATTGTCGTTTCTGCAACCGCAATCGGCTCATTTATCATTCCAAGTTATGACATGGGGACGGCTATCCGAATGCTGCGATTTCCCATGATGTTATTAGCAGTCATGTTTGGAAGTACCGGAATCATGATTGGTGCCATGACGTTGATTGCCCATTTAATTAGTCTTGAATCGCTGGGAACTCCGTATGCAAGCCCATTAGCTCCTTTCCGGTTTGCTGATATGAAGGACTCATTTATTCGTTTTCCTTTATGGAAAATGATTACACGACCAAAAAGTGTAAGGACCATTCAATCCAGTCGTCAGGGAAAGCCTAAAAGATAAGGTGAGGAAAATGAAAAAATACACTCATAATGAAATCACCATCCTGCAATATATTTTTTTAATTGTTGGGACCCAGATGGGAGTCGGTTTTTTGTCGCTTCCTAAAGTTGTTGCCGAAAAGGCTGGAACAGACGGCTGGATGGGCCTCATCATTGGTTGGATATTAAGCGTTGCTGCCAGTATTATTATGGTGAAAACGGCTGAGAAGTACCCAAACGACACGCTTTACGATCTTCTTATCCGATTTTTTGGAAAAATACTGGGTAAAGTTGCTATTTTCATTATTCTTGGATACACTTTATGCTTTTCTTTGATCATATTTATTAACACTTTTCTTTATATAAAAGCATGGTTTCTTCCCAAAACACCTGACTACTTAATTGTGTTGTTATTTTCAATCCCGGTATTATTTATAGTCAGGAATGGTCTCCGTGTGATTGGAAGATATAATGAATTGATTTTCTATATGACGATGTGGATCCCGTTAATTTTTTTGATTCCATTAAAAGATGGAAGTTTCTTGAATTTACTTCCATTGTTTAAAGTTGGTTGGAAGTCAATTTCAGCTACCGTGCCGCCGGTCATTTATTCGTTCCTAGGGTTTGAACTTGTCTTTTTCTTTTATCCTTTCTTAAAGAAAAAGCAATATGCCATTCATGGAATTATTATTGCCAACACCCTATCGATGTTCTTTTATCTCTTTTTAACCATTAGCTGTTTTGTGTTCTTTAGTCCGGATAGCATTACAAGTTTTAATCAGCCTGTCCTTAGTATGCTCAAAGTGATTGAATTCCGGTTTATTGAACGTCTTGACGTGGTTATATTGAATATTTTGATCCTTTTTTCCTCAAGAGCCTGGATCTTGTACATGTACTGTACGGTCTTTAGTTTCAGTCAATTAATGAATAAGCAGGATCATAGTTTATATGTGCCCGTTTTGTTAGGTTTACTTGTCGTGAGCACATTTTTTTTTCAACCAACATGGATGCAAGTAACAACCTGGCAAAAATGGCTTTCGAATGCCGGGATTGCGGTAGCATATGTGTTTCCCGTTTTTTTATGGATTTACAGTTTGGGATATGAGAGATTTTCACGGAGGAGATTTTCATGAGCCGAAAAATAGGATTGTGTCTTTTAATCCTTGTAATGATACTCTCTGGGTGTATGGATGCTACACCAATAGAGGAAGTTAGCGTCTCACTTATTTTAGGCCTCGATTTAGATGAAGAGGATAATTTATTAGTATATATGTCAAGCCCGATATTTAGTAAAGAGGCAAAAGATAAGGAAGAAGTGTATGAAGTTAAATCATATACCCTCCGACATTCAAGAGAAAAATTTGATGCGAGGGTAATAGGATTAACATCAGGAAGTAAAACGCAATTGTTTTTGGTGGGAAAACGACTGCTTAAAAAGAAGGATTGGTTTGACTATCTCGATCCTTTCTTCAGAGATCCTAAAAATACAGTAACCGCACGTGTTGTCGCTGTAGATGGATCTGTTGCAGATGTTATTTTCAATAAACCAACAGATAAACCGCGACTATCTCTATATTTAACAAGTTTAATTGATGCTGCCGCCAAGAGGAATATTGTGAAAGACACGACCCTCCAGGATTTTCACAGACAAATGAAGGACAAAGGGAGAACGGCGTGGATCACCCAAATCAAAAAGAAAAAAAGAATCGAGCTAACAGGCTCCGCACTGCTAGCTCAGTCCGGCCAGTATAAAATAACAATAACACCTGAAGAAAATCAATTATTAAATGTTTTAGAAGGTAAACAAAAAGGTGATTATTCCATAACTATTCCAGTTTCTATGGAATCCGCCAGTAAGGGCAAACCATACATCAGCTTCTCCATTTCAGATTTGAAAGTAAAGAAGAAAGTAAAGTTCAATGGACGCTTTGTATTTGATATAAATGTAGATTTACAAATCTCGCTATCCGAACAACTCTTTCCATTCGATGTCCGAAAAGATTATGCAAAGCTTGAAAAAAGCATTACAAATGAGCTTGAGAATGAAACCAATCAATTAATTCAAAAAATACAAAAGTCTCAAATTGATCCATTAGGGCTTGGTCTGTATGCAAGAGCCTACACTTATCAAGAGTGGAAAAAAGTACAAGAAGAATGGGGGAACACTCTGGCAAAATCAAAAATAAACATACATGTAAAAACAAAAATTAAGGGCATGGGATCAACGAATTATCAATAGGACAAAAGCTTTCATAATGGGGATGCTGAGAACTGATTCCTGTTAAAGATTCTGAAGAACGTTCTGTTTTTGAATTTTCTTTGGCATTATCGGAAAGACATAAAAAGGTTCTGGTGCAAATATGACCTGTTAGAAACGTAGAATATCAATATCCTTTTCATCTATGAATTATGAGGCCACTCCAAATAATTTATGTATAAATTCAATCTCACTTTGGACAGACTTCACCCCTTGTTGAAGTTGTCCTTTTTTCAGCATATGCATCACCTCCACTCCAGAGATGATTTATTTGACTGTTCGAAATGTTTTTAATCCTAGCATAGAACGGACTCACTTCTTTATAAAGCGATGATCCTGCTCCACTATGTTATTCAAGTATTTCTGTTGTTGCACCAGAACCAAACTTTGTATGTAACCAATTTAAATAAAATTAGTTGTAGAGAACAAATAACAAGGGGCGTTGAAAAAATATATCCTTTAGGAGAATATTCCAGAGTTGTTAATGACATTAAGAGAAAAGAATATCGAGAAAATCCTGATTTACCGATTACATTTGGCAAAAATGGCCCTGGTACAATACCGGGACCATTTATTAGCCGCTTAGGCACTTTTTTATACTGTCCGTAAAATGGGGCACAGTTCAAAAGTAAGGGGTTGAAAGAATTAGTTTCTAAAAACCTTAGATTCTATGAAATCTACGGTCTTAAACACCCTTAATGTTAACTTCCGTGCAATTGTAGTTGGAGACCCTATTACATTTGAAAATAATGTTTTGTTGGAATTTCAAAACTATTCCTGTTGATGCGTCAATATCAACATTAAATCTTAATTTACTATAGCAATTTCGTAATTGGGGTCCTGGTAACAACCTTGTAATGTTGTCGGTCTCAAATCTGCTTCCTTGTGTTGCTGCTGTCACGAGTACAGTTCACCCCATATTACTGATTAATGGCATTTTTCTCTATATCCTCATCTCCACTTACGAGATTTAATCCTTTTTGTTTCAGCGATAGGATAACCGCACAAGCAAGAATCGCGAATGCACCAATTACGAACATTCCGTTTGAAAGGGCTAACTGTCCGAAAATCATTGGGCCAAAAAAGCCTCCTAAACTAGCAAATGCATTAACCGTTGCAATGCCGGCTGGTGCGGTAGATTCTGTAAAGAACAGTGTCATAAATGAGAAGAAAGAACCTACAAATCCATACAATCCAATCGCAGTAAAGGAAATCATTACAATCATCATCGTTGCACTATTGGCAAACCCACACGCAATAAAACCTGCAGCGGCAATAAGGAAGCTTGCAATCAAATGTTTCCTATGCTCATTTCTTTTATCAGAACTCCATCCAAAGAGTAACATCGAGGGGATCCCGATAAGTGCCGGTATAATCGTTAACCAGCCAATTTCCATATTGCTTGAACTAGTGGCAAATAATTTAATGATACTCGGAAGCCAAAAACCAAGACCGTATATCGCTGAATAATTCGCAAAGTAAATGAAAGCTAATTTCCAAACCTTCGAATCTTTAAACATTTCTAATTTTGATACTTTATTTACCGCAAGGCTTTCTTTTCTTTCCCTATCCAGTTCATTTTCTAGCCAATTTTTTTCTTCATCTGTCAACCACTTAGCATCTTTCGGACGATTACTCAAGTAAAATAGCGTAACAATCCCTAAAATAACGGCTGGAGATCCTTCAAGAATAAACATCCATCTCCAGCCAGCCATCCCATTCCATGCAATGTTATCCATAATCCAAGTTGATAATGGGGCCCCTATGATCGTACCAATCGGCAAGGCTAGCACTAAAGATGCGGAAGCACGCCCTCTTTCTTTACTTCGAAACCAATATGTGAAATATAAAATAATTCCTGGGAAAAAGCCTGCTTCAGCAACTCCGAGAAAAAAACGAGTAATATACAAATGTGTACCTGATTGTACAAATGCTGTTAAAATCGCTATGATGCCCCATGTAATCATAATTCGGGCAATCCAGATTTTCGCACCGACTTTGTGCATGATCATATTGCTCGGTATTTCAAATAAGAAATATCCAAGAAAGAAAATACCTGACAATAAACCAAAAGCTTCTGCGGATAACGCCAGATCTGCATTCATTTCCAAAGCTGCAAAGCCTAAATTTACGCGGTCCAAATAAGCAATGACATAACATATAAAGGTGAATGGTAAAATATGAATCATTGTTTTTTTGATTGTTGTACTCTCAATCGATTGATTGATTGAATTCATTTTATAAAATCCCTCCTAAAATAAATAATCAACTTTACGCTCTACAAATATTTAACAAATTGCTTTGGTGGATATACTCACAGGTTTGACAGCCTTTCCCCTATCACAAATCGGTGAGCGTTTCTAGTCAGTTTCTCCTTCATTTCAAATCTAAGTAAATTCCAAGGGGTCCTACCACATCGCCATCAAGAACTAACAAAACTTCTGCTTTAGAAAATACCTTTGCTAGTAGGGGGCATATTCTTTCTTTTGCAATTCTCCCTTAAATGTAAACGCTAACATTTTTAGATAGGCTAAAGATTTAATAACTTCTCTACGGTTTTAATAAAAGATTTGGACCTATATAATGCATCTGCGTCAATTCTGTTTTCACTGGCTAAAAAGGCGAATGAGGCAGCATCAATCTGCATTTTATATGACAATCAAACTTTTTATGTTAATACAGTAGATTCTGATCGCCCTGTTTATCACGGATTGACGTACTCAGGGAAATCTCATCCCATCTTAAGTACAAGCGCAGGAAAAGTGTTAATTTCCGATAAACCGGAAGACGAAATAGAGGAAATTATTTCCACGGGAGCGTCATTCAATAAAGCAGCTACGCTTCAGTATGATTTAACGGAATTATTGCAGGTTCAGGAAAAGGGGTACGCGATTAGTTATAACAACTTTTCCTCTGGAATAACATCAATTGCTGTACCTGTAAAAAATGAAGGCGGAGACATTATAGCTGCCATTGAATTAATTGGTCCTGAGCAACGTATACAGCCATCATCCGTTCATAAATATGTAAAAATGATGATGGAAGCTGCGATTGAATTGGAAAAATCCTTCTACAAGAAATATTAATAAAGAAGAATTATTGGAAAAGTTTACGGGCTGCCCGAAAAATCAAAACAACTTTTCCATGTCCGGCACCTTTAATCATTCACCGCGTTAATCCTTAGTAATAAAAAGCAATGAAGAAAGGTTAGTGATTAGGACTGTTTCTTATAAGAAACAGTCCTTCTTTGGATGAAAAAAGATACCTTTTCACTATAATCTGAAAGACCTAGAAAATATTTTTGATTGATTATTCTAAATAATAAGTAAATTACAACATAGAAGAATAGTAAGCTTCAAAATGAAAAAATATGGTGATATTATTCGAAATAGCAAGTGGAAAAGCGCTTACATTTGGAGGGGATAAAATGAAAAAGGTTATTGATACAAGTGAAGTAAGAAATTTAGTTAAAAGTGGTGATAAGTTACTAGTCGGTGGATTTGGCTTATCTGGAAGCCCTTTAACGATTATAAATGAGCTATTAGAAACTGATATTAGTGACTTAACAGTTGTAAGCAACAATTTAGGTGAAGATAGTCTGGGATTGCATAAATTATTCGTTCAAGGAAAAATCAAGAAGATAATTGGCTCATTTTTCACAACGAATAAGCCGGCCGTCACTGCTTGGCAAAAGGGGGAGTTAGAGATTGATTTAATTCCTCAAGGGACACTTGCAGAAGCGATTAGAGCGGGCGGTGCTGGAATTGGTGGTTTCTACACGAAAACAGCTGTAGGAACAGGGCTTGGAGCAGGTAAAGAAGAGCGTGAAATTGACGGGGAGCGCTATATTTTTGAAAAGGCCATTAAGGGTGATGTTTCTCTTGTAAGGGCTGCAAAAGCGGATAAACTAGGGAATTTAATTTACCATACGACGGCGAGAAACTTTAACCCGATGGTTGCAACGGCGGGAAAAGTTGTCATCGCTGAGGTTGATGAAATCGTCGAAGTTGGAGAATTAGATCCTGAATATATTGTGACACCACATGCTTACGTAGATTACATCATTGAAAGCAAATTTGTAAAAAAGGGATGAACATATGTTGAGTCAAGATAAAAGACATTTAATTGCCAAACGCATTTCAGAAGAATTGGAAGAAGGACAAGTTGTTAATCTAGGGATTGGTATCCCCACATTAGTTACACAATATTTAGGTGATAAAGAGGTTTATTTACAGTCAGAAAATGGATTGCTTGGCATAGGGCCACCTCCTGAAGAAGAGAATCTTGATATCGATTTAATTAATGCGGGTAAAGAGCCAGTGACTTATTTAAAAGGGGCGTCTTTTTTTAGTAGTGCTGATTCTTTTGCGCTCATTCGCGGGGGGCATGTGGATGTTGCAATTTTAGGTGTACTACAGGTCGACGTATATGGAGAAATTGCCAACTGGGCAGTACCAAATCAACCGATTTTGGGCGTTGGCGGAGCAATGGATTTAGTGACAGGTGCTAAGAAAGTAATTATCGCTGCAACTTTATTTAATAAAAAGGGAGAGTCTAAGCTTGTCCAAAACTTAACGTATAAAACGAGTGGGATTAGACGAGTGGACTTATTCATTTCCGATTATGCAGTATTTGAATTTACTGAAGATGGTGTCAAAGTTGTTGAAATAATTGAGGACATCACAATTGAAGTGTTAAGTGAGAAAGTTGGCTTCGACTTAGAGTACTTGAGCACTGTTCCAATGGTTTGACTGAAGAAGAAAAAATGGGTTTGAAAAAAGAACTTGAATTTGTGCTGCAGTCTAAACTGTTTTTCACAGCTGATGTTCAATTGGTTCCCGAAGAATCGTTACCTGAATTCGATATAAAAGCAGAACTGACCGAGGATTTATATAAAAAGTAAAAATGAGTGTTTGAAATGAAAGCGTTCTATTAAAAAGGAGATGTGTAGGGTGAGCAACGTCGTACTAGTAGAAGGAGCACGTACTGCATTCACGGAAATTTCAGGCTCATTTAGAGAGATTTCCGCAACAGATTTAGGAGTAGAAGCAGCTCGGCAAGCGATTCATAAAGCGAAAATCCACCCAGAGGAAATCGATCAAGTCGTATTTGGAAATGTCCAGCAGTCCAGTAAAGATGCACATTATCTCGCTCGTCATGTGGGTTTAAAGGCAGGACTTCCCATCCATGTACCTGCATTGACGATCAATCGCTTATGCGGAACTGGTGTAGAATCCATATTAACGGCTGCACGATATATTATGTCCTGCGAAGCAAAAGTGGTATTGGCCGGTGGAACAGAAAGCATGAGTCAAGTCCCGCACGTCATTCCTGGAATGAGATGGGGGAGCCAGTTGGGTGGGCCTGTTATAGAAGATTGGGTGTGGGATGGATTATATGACACGTTTGGTGAGTGCAGTATGTCTGTTACTGCGGAAAATCTAGCAGAAAAATATGGGATCACTCGTGAGGAGATTGACAGTCATGCATTGTCAAGTCATGAGCGGGCGCTGGCAGCGATGGAAAAAGGCTATTTGAAGGAAGAAATCGTTCCGATAACGGTTCAGGAAAGAAAAGGAAGCAGAGTCGTTGCAGAAGATGAGCATGTCCGGAAAACAAGCATGGAAAAGCTCGGTAAACTAAAAGCCCGCTTTATCGAAAATGGTGTTGTGACACCTGGAAACGCGAGTGGTATGGTTGATGGTGCTGCTGCTGTTATTGTCACATCTAGCGAATATGCTGCCGAAAAAGGTCTGAAGCCCATTGCTAGACTAGTTGCCTGGGATGTTGTTGGTGTCGATCCAAAATACATGGGCATTGGTCCAGTACCGGCGATTCAAAATGCTTTACAAAAAGCAGGATTAAGAGTGGAGGATTTGGACTTAATTGAAATCAATGAAGCTTTCTCCGCTCAGTATTTAGCATGCCAGAAAGAATTAGGCTTTGACCTAGAGAAAGGAAATGTGAATGGTGGTGCGATCGCTCTAGGTCATCCACTTGCGGCTAGTGGCGTAAGAATTACTCTTTCCCTTGCCTATGAGTTAAAAAGACGTAACAAAAGGTATGGAGCTTCTGCTGTCTGTATTGGTGGGGGGCAAGGGATAGCATCTATTTGGGAGCGATTATAAAACAGAGCTATGACTTGAACACATATATGTATCCCTGTAAATAATCTTCTGAAATTATGCAGAAATAGATTGTGGGGTTTTTAGTATAGTTATTTTTCGAATTATGAGAAAAATAAAAACGTTAATTAATAGAAGAGTAGTAGGAGGGAATAGTATGGAATTATCCTTCATCCCTTGAAGCCATTGTTCGTAAATTCGATTTGATTAAAAAATTTCCGAATTATTTACTATACAGATTTTGAAATGAATCAAGTGAAAATTCAAATTGAAAGGCGAGAAGAAGTAATACCAATTTTGGCACAATTATTACGCAAACGTGTAGGTCTACGAATAGAAGTGGAGCAAGTGAAAGACAATTCCTTGTCCCGTTTTACAATGAAGGCTCGTCGCGTTATTGACAATCGTACATCTAAAGTAACTGTATAAGAAGGAGGTTGTTAAATGGAGTATAAAGTAAAAGTACATTGGGGCGACACGGACGCTGCGGGCATTGTATATTATCCAAATTTTTATAAATGGATGGATGAAGCAACACATGAATTTTTCTCAGCGATTGGACACCCCACAGATGTTTTATTTAAAGAGAATGTGGCATTACCTTTAATTGAAACGCATTGTGAGTTTAAACGACCCGTTCTATACAATATAGAACTGATTGTGTACTCAGAAGTCGTACTATTAAAAGAAAAAGTGTTCAAATTATCACATCAATTTTATTGTGAAGATCAACTTGTGGCGGAAGGCTATGAAATGCGAGTATGGGCTTCAACAGCAGAAGGGCGTGCAAAGGCAGTAGCAATTCCAGAACAAGTGAAAAATAAACTATGATTAGAGGAGTAGGTAAAAATGACAAACACACGTGAAGTATTAGTTATCGGTGCAGGACCAGTTGGTATGACGGCTGCCCTTGCACTACACAGCCAAGGTATTCAGACAACAATTATTGAAGCAGAGCCAGAAGGACGTGAACGTGCAGGCAGTCGCGCGATTTATATTCATAAAGAAACTTTAAAACTATTAGAAAGTATTTCTCCAGGCTTAGGTTTTGAATTAGCGAATATCGGTGTGGTTTGGCCTGTCAAGAAAACGTGCTATCGAGGCGAATCGATCTATAAACGTGTTTATGAGCCACCAGCACCAAATACGATTCCAGCGTTCTCAAGTTTACATCAACGTGAAATTGAAAAAGCGTTATTTAAAGCATGTCAAGCTGCCAATATAGAGTTTATATGGGGAGAACCCGTGAAAGACGTAGTCCCTTCAAATGTAGGCGTTATAATTGAAACCGCAAAGAGTACTTGGAAAGCAAAATATGTTGTTGCAGCAGATGGTGCACATTCTAAGGTAAGAGAGTCTGTCGGCATCAAATTCAAAGGGCCACGTACAAGTGATGCGTTTGTCGTAGTGGATGTAAAAGAAGACGAAAAAAGTCCACTTCCAGTGGAACGTATTTTCCATTATCAACATCCAGATGCTGGTGGCCGTAATGTGATGTATGTACCATTTGCAGGTGGCTGGCGTATCGACTTACAGCTATTTGATGAAGATGATCGTGCGTACTACGGTTCAGAAGAAGGCGTACGCGAATGGCTTCCAAAAGTAATGGATCCGAAATATACAGAACGTATTACATGGATTTCAACCTATACATTCTATCAAGTAGTTGCAGAAAGCTACACAGATGAAAATCGTCGCGTCATTTTAGCTGGTGAAGCTGCCCATTTATTCGCTCCATTCGGCGCGCGCGGATTAAACTCTGGGGTACCTGATGCAATAGTAGGTGTACAAGGTATTGCACACGCATTAAAAGCTGATACGGTTGAAGAAGCTCGAACAGCTATTGAAGCAGCAGCGAATGAGCGTCTAAGCGCAGGTTTATATAATCGTGAATGTTCAAACTTAGCTCTTGAACATATTCAAGGTACAAATGAAGAGATTAAGCTAAAACGAGAAATTAGTGCTTTCTTAGCGCCGCATATTCCGAAATTAGGAAAATGGTTAGACGAAGGCCCATTCGGACCACGTTCTGGTCCACCAGCATTATCAACAAAGTACTAATTTATTCTGGGCTTTAGCATCGTTGCTGTTTGCAAGTGGAATGATGGAGGAAAATGAAGTCGAATAAGAAATGTGCTGTACTAACATATTTCTTATTCGACTTTGTTAACTAACAATTTATAATCCAGCCCAAAGAGTAGTATTTCTCCATTGAAAAATCACTATTTACACAATTAAATTCGGGACTAAATAAGTATAAGTAGGCCACTTTAGCTAAAGTGGGTATATTTTAAGGATCTGAAAATCGAAATAGTTAAGACGAAAATTGGGATACTAAAGATTGTTCATGAAATTAGGAAAGATTTTAAATAAAGCATTCGAATAATCGGTTGTTGTTTTTGGTAAGAACGATGAAACCCTCGAATGACCAGAGAAAGAAGCCTGGTAAAAAAGAAAGTAGAATTGTGTCGTCGGGATCTGGAAGAGTTTATGAATTAAATGTCGCAACGTACAAGGGGTCGTGACGGAGCGATAAGGTGGAAGTGAAAAGAGCACTCATTTTGTACTGACCCCATAAAGTTAGACAAGTTATTTCGTTAGGCAGCCCCCCTGCAAAAATATGGTCTAACACCATTTTTTTTATATAATACTCGAAAACTAACCTATTGTAAGCTATTGACATGGTGTATACACTAACAATTACTATTATTAAATATAAATATTTTACAAAATACAATTTCATCGTTTTTTTCATTTTAGAAATAATTTTAATAAAGGAGAAATTATATGACAACTGAAATTGTTCTACCAAAAGCAAGGCTTCTAAGTTACTGTAAACAATGTCTCTCAATCTATTACTATTAAATAGAACAGAATTATCATAAAACGATGAAATAAGACAATACAGCCAAACGAAAATAGATTTGTATATCAAGCTGTATTAACATGACTATTTTTTTAAAAAAATGAAACCGTTTTCTCTTCGGATTTTTGTATTCACACATGTATTTGGGGTAATTGGTGAATCTAATTAGAGTGTTTTCGTTTACGAATATTTAACTGTCGTAAAGAAGGTAGCTAAGACTGCAAAAATGGAAACATATAAAATGGCGATACTTTTTGGTGACGTCCAATCATTTACTCTAAACTAGAAAAATAAACCAAAAGTTTGATTCTTTAAGTAAGATATACGGATGGGTGGAGGGGTAAAATGGAAACAATAGATATTCAAGATCAATCAAATATCGATCCTATAGTACTTAAAAATAGGGAATTAGGTACCAAAAACCTTAGTAGTTTATTTTATCGGTATATTACTTTCGCTATTTTAGTGTTGAAACGACAGTAGCATCTTCAGGAGTTTCACGATTGTTTGACCTTTTCTATCAGGGAACCATAACGCGTGATTTAGAAATTGTCCTAGATTTAGGCATTGATAGCGCGATGTTATTGATAGCCGGATTATCCTTTTTAGGGTTAACCATATTGTCATACATAAAAAAGGCTCCTATCCTATTGAGTTTCACAATGAGCATACTATGCGTCGTAACGGGTTATTTAACTTTAATGGTCAGCATCCAATAAAGTTTGCATCATTTAAAAATACAATAAGAGGTGAAATGAGATGAAAAGTAAGAATTCTAGTTTTAAAATTGCAGTTATACTTACCACTGTTATATTGGCTATAATCGCTGCACTAGTTGTTATCAATAATTTGAACTCAAAAACAACCAATGTATCTACCACAGGAAAAAAGCCGCCTATTGAAGGACAACCGACTATAGGGGAAGCCGATGCCCCTATATCCGTTGTAGAGTTTGGTGATTTTAAATGTCCATCTTGTAAGGCATGGGGAGAAACGGTTTTCCCTAAATTAGTTGAAGATTATGTCGATAATGGAAAAGTGAAATTCTCTTATATAAATGTACTATTTCATGGAGATGAATCACAGTTAGGTGCAGTCGCTGCTGAATCAGTATTTAAAAACTCTCCAGATGCGTATTGGGAATTTCACAAAGGGTTATTTAAGGAACAGCCAAGTCAAAATCATGATGGATTATGGATAACGCAAGAGAAAATACTAGAAGTAGCTAAAGCTATACCTGGCATTGATGCAGATAAATTGGAATCAGATATTGAACAGGAGTTAGTGATGGGAGAAGTAAATAAGGATACAGAATTAGTAGAAGAGTTTAAGATACAGCAAACTCCAACAATAGTGGTGAATGGGACAATGCTAAAAGATCCTTTTGATTATGAAAAAATAAAAAGCCTTATTGAGCAAGAACTAGAAGGTAATGAATAATGAAGGAGGCTAAGGCCGGATTCAATAGACAATTTTTTCTCTATTTAGCATGGCTTGTTTCAACAGTGGCTACGCTAGGGAGTCTTTATTTTAGTGAAATACGTGGTTTTATTCCATGTGAACTATGTTGGTACCAACGGATATTAATGTATCCTTTAGCTTTAATTCTTGGGATTGGCACCTTTCAAAATGACTCATCAGTAAAGAAGTTTGTATTGCCTATGGCAATTATTGGTTGGTTTATTTCTATTTATCATTACTTGATACAAAAAGTTCCTGGCTTTGCAGAAATAAAGCCTTGTGTTAACGGTGTCCCGTGTAATGCCCAATATATCAACTGGCTTGGTTTTGTAACGATCCCCTTTTTAGCCTTAACGGCTTTTACTTTGATTATTGTGTCTATGGTTCTTATAAAAACACAAAATACCAAAAAAGGAATTTAATATAACTAGTGGTAGAGGAGGAGTGGGTAGGCAATTCCTTTTGTTTTATATTTTAGAAAAGCCTCCAAAAAGGAAAAGTAGCTTTTATCGTGCTTTTGGGAATCGTGGGGATTCATTATTTCTTGCGATTTCTTCCTTCATTTAATATGAATAATTTAATGGGTCTGTGAGAAACTATCAGTTGTTGTTTAGTTAAATCAAAAGGAGGAATTCTTATGACTCACATCACAGACCATCACCACACAGGAGAAACTGTATCAGAAGCTGGTGCTTACATTTGTACTACTGGAGAAAAAAAAGAACTGCATCAAGGGGAAACATTTCCTGAATGTCCTTCCACAGGAAATTCTACAACCTGGACTCATGCAAGCCACGTTCATAGAACTGGAGAAACTGTTATGGAATCAGGACATTATCTAGATGCAGATGGAGAACATGTGGTGCTTCAGCAAGGAGAAAAGTTCCCAAGCTGCCCATCAACAGGTGAATCAGTCACTTGGACGCATGAACAATAAAATTAAATGTACAATAATAAAACAACCATTAAAATGGCTGTCAGACTGTCGACATACTAGTTTACCTTACAGTGGCCACAAAAATATTAAAAGCAAAGGGACTAGGTTGGGAACATATAAATTTACTTGGAGAATATTCATTTGATTTGAATACGACCATTAAAGATATAAAATGATGCTGATATCTACTTAGCGTGGGAGAAACCAGTTTTTCATTTCCATTTATTATATTAACATGGGTTTTATGTCAAAATGTTGGCGGCACCCCATGCCCATCAAGCTAACACCAAAGAGTACTTAAAGTAGATCTATTTCTACAAGATAATCGTTCATGCAATTAAAGAAAGACATGCCAAATAAGCCTCTGATAGGTCATTTTTTTTCGCTATGCTGCACTCTTGTGACACATGGTATACTGATAGACAACACCCAATATATCAAAGACTGTCTTTTTCTCATAACGGTGGGATTTTCGCCCGTTTTTCTGTAGGAGGACAAACAGGCGAAGTAGAATCTTTGATAGCTCTTGGGTGCTTTTTTGTATCGCTTGAAACAGCAGTAAAAAATAGTCTTTGATGATATAAATAGCTTTATATTCACTAAGTTCTCGTTTTTTCTGGATGAGGAGTAGTTGTCGCATTTGAAACATGGTAGAGGAACAGAGAAGAATGCCAATCAGTTGACCATAGAGATGACATTCTAATCGCTCTTTTTTGATCTCTTTACAATCATCTATTTCAAAGAAGCATTTCCAAGTTTTAAAGAGTAATTCGATTTGCCAACGTAAGGAATAAAGATCGTGAACATGTTCCGTTGCAACATCTTCGGGTAGAGCATTGGTTATGTATACATTCATAGCACTCAATCGTTTACTGCGTTCTTTCATGACAATCCCTTTCTTTTTCTCCTTTAGGGCTTGATTTTCCCACCGTTTTCGGGTTTGTTCTTCCGTAAGCCGGTGGATAATGACTCTAGTCGGCAACTTTTGATACTGGCCAATGTAAACGTCAGAGATCTCATAGGTTTGTCCTGGTTTTAATTGATGCATAATCTCTTCCATATCCAATTGAATATACTCGGTTTGTTTTTTGACCGTTCCATTTTTGAAGTATTCGGGATTAGAATTTCGCAGATGAATCCGAGTGTTTAATTTTAAGCGAGAGATATAATAGGCTCCTTTCTTACCCATTTGATAGAGATCTTTCAAGTCAAAATAACCTAAATCACGTATACATAAGTCACCCGTTTCTACCGTTTGTAAGCACGTAGAACCGTAGGTTTTATCATTTTGTTTACCAGGTCCTGAGTGAACGTGCAGGAATTGACCACTGAGGAGATCATATTCTAATTGAACCTTTACGCCAGCTGTATGACCACTGCCTCCAGATCCTTGATAGGCTGAGGCAAACATGTCTGGGAGTTGAAAGGTCGTAGAATCCAAGATTCGTATACGCTGAAACTGAGAAGCGTAACGATGAGGAAGAGCCTGAGAGGCATATAGCTTTTGAGTAAGCAGGAAGTAAATACCTGTTCTAAGAACTTGACAGCCGAAGGATTAAATCGTTGATTGAGTCCTTCAGGACTTATCAAGACTCCCGTTGAAGATTCTAAACAACTACATAACTGTGTTAGGGAAGTACTCGCTACTTTTTGGCTTAACCACACGCACAACGCTATTAAATCTTTAGCTTGGTACTTACTCGTCCTTTGAACAAAACCTACCTTTTTAGCTAGCTCTTGGAGAGCTTGTGGAGCCAAGGATCGTTGTAGTTCCTGTGAAAAGAGGGTAAGTTCGTCTGAAATTTCGCGACTCATAAAAAAACACCAGCCTTTCCATGATATTACAGAAAGGATAGCGTTTTTTTCGCTTTTGGGGAAATGATTTGCCCTTAGCTTGATGGGCATGTGGTGGAACCCCTAAAAGGGGAACGTTAGACGGTCAAAAAATTGAAGTGAAAAATACTTCTGCTACACCAGGGGATTTTCAAGAAGAAACGCAAATATGGAATATTGAAGTAACAAGCGAGCAAACCGATACTGAAGGGAAAAAGCAAAAGGTTATCACTCCCTATTCTGTCTTACTTAAAGCCAATGGCGACACTTGGAATGTGGACGGGGTGAGGATCGATGAGTGAACAGGCTGCTGTTGAATCAATTGGCAAGGAAGAAGTTAACCAAGGATCTAAGTGGTGGAAATGGTTGATTGGGGGCAGTTTGTTAGCTTCTTCGCCTTTGCTGGTTATGCTTCTTCTGTTATTCGGGTTTATGTTCATGTTTCTCATGATCTTTGGAACGATGACGGAAGAAGGTGAAACAAAGATCATTGGAGGGGAGATTTCGCAAATTGGAGAAAATGAAATCCCTGCTGAATACCTTCCCGTTTATAAAGCTGCTGAAGAAAAATACGGGGTTCCGTGGAATCTGCTTGCGGCTCATCACCGGGTAGAAACCAGGTTTTCAACATTAGAAACTATGGTTTCCTCGGTCGGGGCAATCGGACATTTGCAATTCATGGTTTTAACTTGGATTGGTTGGTCATATCCAGGTGGGGATCGGCTAGGAAATGCAGATAGAATTGATTTTGCGTGTAGTATTGGCCAATCGGTCCCAGCTTCAAAAGACGGTAAGGTGGTTTATGCCGGTTGGCAAAACCCGAATAATCATAAAGAAGGATACGGACTTTATGTGTGGGTGGATCATGGAAATGGTTCTAAAACGACATACGCCCATTTATCCGGTTTAAGTGTAAGTCTGGGTTGTGGAAATGGGTGATGTAGTCGGGAAGTGTGGCAACTCGGGTTCGTCAACGGGTCCACATTTACATTTTGAGATTTTTCAAAATGGATCTCGGATTGATCCGTCACCATTTATCGGTTTATAACCCAGATAACTAAAAAACGGCTTCACAGAATCGATTTTGCGGGACTTTTTGGTCAAAGGTAAGGGTATGAGTCTTAAATGTTCTAAAAACAAAAATAAAGCCGTTTAAAAACGTTTTAAATCGATGTGGATAATTTCGCATCTTTAAAAATTTAAAGGAGGGTTTAATATGCCAGCTTTTTTCACACCAGTAACACCTATTCGATATGTATCTTTTAATTTTGAAGGATATATTGATTCATTAAAAGAGAAGTATTTGGGTGACTTATCTTTTTATAATGATTTAACGAAATATGCATCAAACGAAGCACGTTTAGAACAAAAGAAAGATAAATTTGAAATTAAGTTAGATCACTCACACGTTGTGGAACGAGCAAAAGAACGTAAAAATAAACAAACAAATGATACGCCTGTTAATAATAAGAAGTATATTCAAACGAACTTCAGTAGGTCTGTACATGAAGGAGGTGAAAGATGATGAAAAAACGAAACGTAATAATCGCATCCATTCTCATCTTTTCACTCGTAGTCGGTGTATATGCTTATCAATTCATGTTTCCGAAACAAGAATATGCGGTTAGTACATCAGATCCGCTTGCAACGAAAGTTGGAATGGATGTATTAAAAAACGGGGGAACAGCTGTTGATGCTGCTATTGCGATTTCGTATACGCTTGGAGTTGTTGAACCTTATGCCTCAGGAATTGGCGGAGGCGGAGGAATGTTAATCGATCGTGCCGATGCCTCTCCGACATTTATTGATTACCGAGAGGTAGCACCTAATGATGATAAAGGTGAAGAAGTAGGTGTACCAGGATTCGTCGCTGGTATGGATTATATTCATCACAAATATGGGACGTTGCCGATGAATGAGTTAATTGATCCTGCTATTGGATATGCAGAAAAAGGTTTTACGGTGGATCAAGATTTGCATGATCATCTCATATCGTATAGCGGCAACATTGATGAGCAAGAACTAAAAAGCTTTTATTCAAATGGAAAAGCGATTGATACTGGTGATACTTTAAAGCAGTCGGAGTTAGCAGACACGTTGCAAACCATCAAAGAAGAAGGACCAAATGCTTTTTATAAAGGTGAAATTGCAGATGAAATACAGGGTGAAACAGAAATTTCAGTACGTGATCTACGTGAGTATAAGCCTGTGGAACGAAAGCCTTTAATGACGACTTATAAAGGGCATGAAATCATCAGCGCACCTCCTCCGTTTTCAGGTGCAACATTAATTCAAATGTTGAAAATGGCCGACAAAGAAGATGTTTTGAGTTTAAAAGAGAAACACCCAAGCCTTTTCTATCATTATCTCAGTGAAATTTCGAAAGTGGCGTATCAAGATCGTTTGAAAAAGATGGCTGACCCATCATTTATTAAACAAGCATCTGATGACTGGGTGGATGATCACTACGTAAATTTATTAATTAAACAAATTAATGAAACCCAAGCTAACAAAACGAAAGTTAGTGACGTGGAAGAGCACGAAAGTACAACCCACTTCGTTGTCATAGATGGTGATGGAACGGTTGTCTCTACAACGAACACACTCAGTAACTTTTTCGGAAGCGGTAAATATGTAGATGGTTTCTTTTTAAATAATACGCTTAGTACGTTCGGTGAAGGAATTAATAAAATCGAAGAAGGAAAGCGCCCGAGAACGTTCACAGCGCCAACTATTATTCGAGAAGGTGACGAATGGATAATGGCCATCGGTACACCGGGTGGAAATCGAATTCCACAAGTGCTAATGCAAGTAATGGGGAACTATTTTGAAAATAACCAATCAATTAAGAAATCCATTGAAAGCAAACGAGTGATTTTCGAGTCGCATAAGTTTTATTCAGAAGCTGAATTGAATGAACAAACAAAAGATCAGCTAAAAACATATGGGTATGATTTGGAAACTAATGATAACCCAATGTTCTATGGAGGCGTTCAAGCGCTCGTCAAAGATTTAAAGAAAAATAGGATTAAAGGTGACGCAGACTTACGGCGTCACGGTTCATGGGAAAAAGATACTAAATAAAATAATGGAGGATTGAATAATGATCGTAAAACAAATCGTAGGAGTAATTGGCCCAATTGCAATTATAGCAGGAGTAGTTGCTGGACTTGGATTGCTATAACATCCAGCAACATTATCTCCGATTGGGGTACAGCCACATCGCCATCAAGCTAGCAATAACGAGTTACCCCAAAACGATAAAAACGAGTAAGATACACAAAATTTTCGTTCTGGGGGTATTATGATATCTTACCTTGATGGCTATGTGGTAGGACCCCTTTAAGTAAATAGGGACAAAACCGATTACGGCAGGGGCTTTACAAGCTCTTGGTTAAGATTGTTTTATTTGAAAGAGGACTCTAGTTTTTGAAGTGAACCCAAAAAGTTAGACACTTTATTTAATTAGGCAGCCTTGAGGGCATGAACCCGGTAATCTACCGGG